>DASRZO010000233.1:0-23793 GCA_035686405.1 Pseudomonadales bacterium
CAGTACCGGCATCCTGTTCGCGGGAACCTCTCGAGGCAGGGATGCCGAGAGGGAGCTTACATGGATGTACTTGCAGCGTGTCCCGCGAACAGGATGCCGGTACTGGAACCCCTCACCACCGTCGCTAGCCCGACCACCCGTGATACAACCCAACCTCCGTCACTGGCGCGATCACCGGTGATGGAACCAACCACTTTCACTAGCCCGATCACCGATGAAGGAACCCAAGCCACCGCCGCCCACAAACATGACGGCGCCTTTAGCGTCTCGTTAGAGCGAACTGACCGTGTGTCCGCCGTCGACCACGACGATCGAACCGGTCATGTACCGCGACGCATCGGACGCGAGCAACAGCAACGGTCCATCGAGGTCGGTGAATTCACCGAGGCGCCGTTGCGGAATCCGTTTGACGAACTCCGGCGCGACGTCGCTGTCGAGCAATGCCTTGCTGACGTTCGTATAGATGTAGCCGGGTGCGAGCGCGTTCACCCGAATGTTGTATTTCGCGCCCTCGAGCGCCATCACCCGCGTCGCGTGGTTGACCCCCGCCTTCGACACTGCGTACGGAAAGATGCCCTTCGTCGTGCGTTCGCTCGTGATCGAACTGATGTTCACGACGACCGCGCCGTCTTGTCGTTTCGCCGCGACGCGACGCGTCAATTCGCGCGTCATCCACCACATGCCTTTCAGGTTCGTGTCGATCACCGCGTCCCAACCGTCGTCCTCGAGCGTGACGTACGTGTGGGCCCCCGCTTCGATGCCGGCGTTGTTGACGAGGATGTCGACGCGACCGAAGTAGCGTTCGGCCGCGTCGAAAAACGCTTTGACGCTCGCCAGATCGGCGACATCGAGCGGCGCGGCTTCGGCGATGCCGCCGGCGGCGCGGATCTCCGTCACGCGCTCTTGCAGCTTGTCGACGCTGCGCGCGCCGAGCAGCACTTTCGCACCGGCGGCGGCGAGCGTGCCGGCGAGGTGACGGCCGATGCCGCTCGAGGCGCCGGACAACACGGCGACTTTGCCTTCCAGCGAAAATAGATCGTTCATCGCGTCCCCCATCTCTGTCACGAGCGTTGTCACGGCGCGGTCGCGAGACCGTCGCGGTCACCGTTGCGTGCGACTCGTCGAGTTCGTCACGGCCGGCATCGCCGCGCCGACGTGCCGTTCGCCGCGGGCGGCCGCGAGTTTCGCTTGGCGCGCGCGTTCCGCGAACGATGCGCGCTGCCGATCGGTCTGTCGATCGATGCAATGCGGGCAGCTCACGTCGACGACGAAACTCGGCGATTGCACGTCGGCTTCGCTCAAGGCATGGCGGCACGCATGACACACGCGATACCCGCCGCGGTCGAGCGAATCGTCGAGCGCCACGCGGCGATCGAATACGAAACACTCGCCGACGAAACGATTGTCGGCGCCGACCGTGTCGATGTAGTTCAGGATGCCGCCGTCGAGTTGATAGACAGCCTCGAAGCCGCGCCCGAGCAAATACGCGCTCGCCTTCTCGCAGCGGATACCGCCCGTGCAGAACATCGCGACGCGGCGGTGCGTCGCGGGATCGAGGCCATCGGCGAACGCCGGGAATTCGCGGAACGAGCGGGTCCCCGGATCGACGGCGCCGGGAAACGTGCCGAGCTCGATCTCGTAGGCATTGCGCGCGTCGATGACGGTGACGTCCGGGTCGTCGAGCAAACGGTTCCACTCGGCCGCACCCACGTGTTCGCCGGTGCGCACGACGGGATCGACGCCGGCGCGGTGCATCGCGATCAGTTCGCGCCGCACGCCGACTTTCAGGCGATAGAAGATCGGTTCGTCGCCGGTGCCGCGCGAATGGCGCACCGCGACGTCGGCGAACCGCGCGTCGGCGCGCAGCGCGTCGATGCAGCGTTCGAGCGCGTCGGCCGAACCGGCCAGCGTCGCGTTGATGCCTTCGTGTGCCAGCACGATCGTGCCGACGAGTTCGAGTTCGGTGCAGCGTGCGCGCAACGATGCCGCGAGCTCGTGCGGATCTTCGATCCGCACGAAACGATAGAACGTTGCGACGTTCATCCTGCCGCGCGCGATCCGCCGCGACACGGCGGCGACAGCGGCGCGTTGCCGAAGCGCTGGCGCCATTCCGCCTCGGTATACGTGTGCAGGGCCAGCGCGTGGATTCTGTTGGCGAGTTCGTCGGCGAGCACCGCGTTCACGCGCCGATGCCGCGCGATCAAGCGCTGACCTTCGAACTCCGCGGCGACGACGACCACTTTGAAATGGCTCTCCGAGCCCGCCGGTACGTGATGGTTCGAACTCTCGTTGATCACTTCGAGGTGCGCCGGCGCAAGCGCGTCGGCGAGTTTCGTCTCGATCGTCTCTTGTACGTTCATGGTTTTAGCGCCACTACGGATACGTTGTCGAAGCCGCCTTCGGCAAGTGCGGCGTTCACCAGTGTTTCGACGAGCCGCGCCGGCTCGTCGGCCGTGTGCGCCGCGCAGAAATACGCGATCGTCGCGTCGTCGATCATGTCGGTGAGGCCGTCGCTGCACAGCAGGAATACGTCGCCGTCTTGGGCGTCGACTTCGACGAGATCGCACTCGACTTCGAACTCGATGCCGACCGCGCGCGTCACGATGTTGCGATTCGGCGCCCGTCGCGCTTCCGCCGCCGACAAGATCCCCTGCTCGACCAACTGCTGCACGAGGCTGTGATCGGACGTCAGCCGCGTCAAGGACCCGCCGCGAAACCGATATGCGCGCGAGTCGCCGACGTGCGCGGCGATGAAGTGACCGTCGTGCATCGCACCGACGACGAGCGTCGTGCCCATGCCGTTGAATTCGCGCCGCGAATCGGCGAGCGCATAGACGCGGCGATTGGCGAGATCGAGCGCTTCGCGCAGCGTCGCGCCGACGTCGCGCCCGTTCAGCCGCTCCGTGTTCTCGATCAGATGCTGCATCACCGCTTCGACCGCGGTCGCGCTCGCGACTTCGCCGGCGCGCAGACCGCCCATGCCGTCGGCAAGCACGGCGATGCCGAGACGTGCGTCATAGGCCAAACAGTCTTCGTTGTTGTCCCGGACCCGACCTTGGTCCGAACGGGCGGCTATTCGCATAGTCGAGGTGCTACTGCGCAAGCGCGCAGTGTAATCGGTCGGCCTCGACGCGACGAGACGGCAGGCGCGTCATTTCACGACCGCGGTGCTTCATTGCACGACCGCGGTGCTTCGTCGCACGTGAGCGCGGCGTTGCATTTCGCGTCCCGCGGTACTTCATCGCGATTGCGCGTACTGCGGTACTTCATTTCGCGTCCCGCGGTGCCTCGCTCGCGACGTCGCCGAGCTGCGCCGGACGCAACTTCACCGGCGCTTGGCGGCCGCGTCGCACGCGCAAGTTCAACATCTCGACGCCGAACGAAAACGCCATCGCGAAATAGATGTAGCCCTTCGGCACGTGCACGTCGAAGCCTTCGGCGATCAACGTGACGCCGATCAACAGCAAGAACGACAGCGCGAGCATCTTGATCGTCGGATGGTCTTCGACGAATCGACCGATCGATCCCGCCGCCATCATCATCACCAGCACCGACGCCACGATCGCCGCGATCATCACCTCGACGTGCTGCACGAGGCCGACGGCGGTAATCACCGAGTCGAGCGAAAACACGATGTCGATCAACCCGATCTGCACCAGCACGCTGCCGAACGTCGCGACCTTCGCCGCCGACTCGTGCTCGTGCACCATGCCCTCGAGCGAGTTGTGCACTTCTTGCGTCGACTTCGCGATCAGAAATGCGCCGCCGAGAATCAGAATGAGATCGCGCCCGGAGATGCCCATACCGTGCACGACGAACAGGTCGTCGGTGAGCTTCATCACCCACGTCAACGACAACAGCAGCGCAATGCGCATCAGCATCGCGAGCGCGAGGCCGTAGAACCGCCCGCGCGCGCGATCCGCCTCCGGCAGCCGCCCGGTCAGAACCGAGATGAAGATGATGTTGTCGATGCCGAGAACGATTTCGAGAACGAGCAGCGTGACGAACGCGAGCCAGATCTCGGGATTGGCGAGGAACTCCATTCACGAACCACACGAGGCAAGGGAGCCGCATTCAATCACAACTCGCGCATTCGCTCGAAGCCGCCTGCGCGTACTCGAAACGGCCGAACGGCCGCGCAAATGCGCGGCAGCCGCGGTCGGCGGCGTCGATGTCGTGCCGGCGGGCATCGGCTAACATGGCCGCTCACTCGTAGCGGTCGGTCACGATGGACGAAGCGAAACAACGGCAAGTCGAAGCGGCGGTGTTCCGACGCCTGCTCGAGCACCTCGACGAGCGCAAGGACGTGCAGAACATCGATCTGATGAACCTCGCGGGGTTCTGCCGCAACTGTCTGTCGAAGTGGTACAAGGCCGCCGCCGAGGATCTCGGCGAGACGATCGACTACGAAGCGTCGCGCGAGCGCGTCTACGGCATGCCGTACGACGAGTGGAAGCGCCGCTATCAGACCGACGCATCGCCCGAGAAGCTCGCGGCGATGCCGAAACACGACCACTGAACGCATGCCCGACGCGGTCGTCGCGCTGAACGAAGTCACGAAGACGTTCGCCGACGTCGTCGCGGTCGATCGGCTGTCGCTCGACGTCTCCGCCGGCACCATCTACGGCATCCTCGGTCCGAACGGCGCCGGTAAGACGACGACGATCCGCATGCTCGTCGGCATCTTGCGTCCCGACAGCGGCTCGCTGCGCGTGCTCGATTCCGATTCGCCGAGCGCGATCAAGGCACGCCTCGGCTATCTGCCGGAAGAGAAAGGTCTGTACAAGAAGATGCGCGTGCTCGACCTGGTCGCGTATTTCGGGCGCTTGAAAGGGCTATCGCGCAGCGACGCATATGCGCGCGGCCGCCGGCTGCTCGACGAATTCGAACTCGGCCGCTGGCACGCGGCGAAATGCGAGAGCTTGTCGAAGGGCATGGGCCAGAAGGTGCAGATCGTCGCAACCCTCGTGCACGAGCCCGAACTGATCGTGCTCGACGAACCGTTCTCCGGTCTCGATCCGGTCAACGTCGAGCTCGTGCGCAACATCGTGCTCGAACAGCGCGCGCGCAACCGTACCGTGCTCCTGTCGACGCACGTGATGGAGCAGGCCGAGCAGATCTGCGACAGCCTCATCGTCATCAATCGCGGCCGCAAGCTCCTGAACGGCACGCTCGCCGACGTCCGCCGCTCCGCGCATCGCACCGTAACGATCGACTACGACGGCGACGGCGCCTGCCTGAAGGAACTGCCCGGCATCGAACGTCTCAACGACGCCGGCCGCCATGCCGAACTGACGCTCGAACCGACCGCCGATGCGCAGGACATTCTCGCGCGGCTGCTCGGCCGCCTCACCATTCACCGCTTCGATACGCGCGAAGCGTCGCTGCACGAGATCTTCGTGCGCGCCGTCGGGAGCGACCGTGCGGCTTGACGCGGCGAAAGCGTGGCTGGTCGCGGTGCGCGAATACCTCGAGAACGTGCGTACCCGCGGCTTCTGGATCAGCGTGCTGCTGATGCCGGTCCTGCTGATCGTGATATCGACCGCGCCGGTGCTGCTGCGCGGCGCCGAATCCGAAGCGCGCTTTGCCGTGCTCGACAAATCCGGCTGGGTCGAACGCGCGGTCGCCGCACGAATCCTGCGTGACGACGCGACGATTCTCGTCGCCACGCTCGCGCGCAAAGCGTCCAACGAGCGTCCAACGGCGCTCCGCGACCTCGGTTCGCTCGACTCCGCGGAGGATCGCGCTCGCCTGGTCGACGAGACGACGCAACTGCTGGTTCAACTCCGCCAAGCCGAATTCGGCGTCGCCGTGCCGACGACGCCGGCCGAGCGCATCGCGGTGTGGTGGCGCGACGATCCGGATGCACCTGCAAAGGTCGCGCCGGCCATGTCGTCGGCGAAGTATCGCTACGTCGCAACGCCGGGCATGGACAAACCGGAGTTGAACGGCCTACTCGCGAACGACCGGCTGCTCGGCTACTTCGTGATCCCCGACGACCCGGTCGCCGATGGCAGCGCCGCGGAATACGTGACCCGCAAGCTGACGAATCAAGACGTACGGCGTTGGTATTCCGACATCGTCACCGACGTCGTCCGCGATCGACGCATTCGCGAAGAGAACATCGCGCCGAAGACCGCCGAGTGGATTCAAACGCCCGTCGACTTCGCGCCCGTCCGGCTCGACTCCACCGGCGCCGAAGCGGAAGCCGGTCTCACCGACACGCTCGGCCAATGGGCGCCGGTCGCATTCGTGTACTTGCTGTGGATTTCGATCTTCTCGATCACGCAGATGCTGCTGACGAACACCGTCGACGAGAAGTCCAACAAGCTCGTCGAGGTGCTGCTGTCGTCGGTGGCGCCGGTCGACCTGATGGCGGGCAAGATCCTCGGTATCGCGGCGACCGGCATCACCATCGTCGTGGCGTGGCTGACGGTACTCATCGCGCTCGTGTTGCTGCTGCCGGGCGCGATCGGCGGCAGCAGCGGCGCGAATCTGTCGGCGTTGGTGAATCAACCCGTCTATCTCGCATCGTTCCTGGTGTACTTCGTGCTCGGGTACTTCTTCTACGCGGCGATCCTGTGCGGCATCGGCTCGCTCGCGAGCAATTTGAAGGAAGCGCAGACGCTGATGATGCCGATTCAGCTGCTGCTGATCGTGCCGCTGATCGTGATGGTGCCGATCGGCCGCGACCCGAACGGTATGCTCGCGCAGATCTTGTCGTGGATTCCGCCGTTCACACCGTTCGTGATGATGAATCGCGCCGCATTTCCGCCCGGACTCGTCACGTACGTCGGAACGACGATCTTGTTGCTCGGGTCGATCGCGCTCGCATTGCGTCTCGCCGCGCGCCTGTTCGAGACGGGCGTGCTGATGACCGGCAAGCCGCCTAAACTCCGTCACCTCTGGAGCTTGCTGCGGGAGCGTTCGCATGCCGCACCTTGATTCGGCCGTTGGCGGATCGACGACGTACGCCCTCGCCGACCAGTTCGAGTTCGTCGAGCGGCTGAAGCGCAGCCAACGCTTGCCGCCGCGCGGCTTGTTTCGCGTCGTCGTCGCCGACGTCGATGGTCCGGCAACGCGCCCGCATTCGCACACGCTGTTCTTCTCGAGTCTGCTCGCTGCGCCGCTGTATCAGGAGCTGATCGCGGCCCATTACACGCTGCCGGCGCCCGGCAAACACGGTCCGTTCAACATCGCCGACCTCACGCCGGCCGACTATGCACCGATCGCCGCCGACGAAATGATCCGTCGTGTCCGACAACATCTCGACTATCGGCGCTACGGTTCGGCGCCGATCGATCCGGCACGCCGCCGCAACGTCACCGAGTATGTCGAATCGCTGGCCGCGCACGCGGCGGCGACCGAAATCTACGAACTCGCGCCGTGCCGCTGGTTCAGCGAGCCGACCAACCGCGAGTATCCGCACGAGTGGTCGCATGCATTGCTCGAGTTTCGCGAATACGTGTTATTCGATACGCTCGCGCGCAGACTCACTTGCCTGACGTTCGCCTTTGACTGACATCGACGCTCCTTCCAGATCCCGGATCGGACAATTGTGGCGCGACTGGCGCGGCTTCGTGCTGTTCGTCGCGATCATGCTGGTGTTTCGCTCTGCGATCGCCGATTGGAATCAAGTGCCGTCGGGCAGCATGAAGCCGTCGATCCTCGTCGGCGACCGTATCGTCGTCGACAAGCTCGCCTACGACCTGCGCATTCCGTTCACGCTGACCCGGGTCGCGCGCTGGGCGGAACCGAGCCGCGGCGACGTCGTGACGTTTCCCTCGCCACGCGACGAGACGCTGTATGTGAAGCGCGTGATCGGTGTGCCGGGCGACGTCGTCGAGCTGCGCAAGAATCACCTCATCATCAACGGCCAAGAAGCGCGCTACACCGAACTGACGCAGCGCGAGATCGATGCGCTCGAGGTCGAACAGAAAGCGCAGTACCGCTTCTATCGCGAACAGCTCGGCGCGCTGAACCACATCGTGATGCTGCGCCGGTATCCGGCGTCGTCGAGCTACGAATCGTTCCCGCCGACGGTCGTGCCGCCGCATCGCTACCTGATGCTCGGCGACAACCGCGACGACAGCGGCGACTTCCGCGTGATCGGCTGGGTCGACCGCGAGCGCATTCTCGGCCGCGCACACGCGATCGCGTTTTCGCTCGACTACGATCATCACTTCGTGCCGCGCTTCGACCGGTTCTTCGAAGGCTTGTCCTGACCTCAGCCGCGGCGAATGAGCCGCAGCACACCGAACAGCAGCAGTCCCACCACGCCCGCCGCCGCAACGAGCCCGACGCTCGCGAGCAAGAAGCCGATCAGCTCGTCGTTGCCGAGGCCGAACTCGCGGCCGCCGTAGTACGTCACGCCCATCGCGAGCACGAGCGTCACGAACAAGCGAATCGGGCGGCGCGCGCTCGACGGTTCCGGAGATTCGTTGCGGGGCATCGACGATAAGGATCGGACGACGTTGGGTCGGCTATTCTAGACCGCCGCCACCGTCATCCACTCATGCCGACGCCATCGACGCTCACGCAAGCGCAAATCGACGCAGCGATCGAGCGCGGCGCTTTGCGCGATGCGTCGCTCGGCGAAGACATCGTGTGGCCCGCCGAGACGACGAACCTCGAAATCGGCAACTGCACCTTCGACGGCGTGAGCTTCCGCCAAGCCGTGCTCACCGGCGCGCAGGTCGTGGATTGCCGTTTCAACGATTGTTCGTTCCGTAGCGCCGATCTTTCGGAAGCGCATTTCGAGCGCTGCCGTTTCTACGACTCGGACGGCGAAAAAAGCTGCGACTTCTCGTACGCGAATCTGCGCAACGCTCGGTTCGACGGCTGCGACCTGACCACCGCAGTGCTGACGCGCACCCGCGCGTATGGGATCGAGATGCGCCGCTGCCAGGCATCCGGCGTCGACTTCACGCTCGCCGACTTCGCGCTCGGCCAAGGCAATTTCACGGCGGCGACGTTCGCAGAGTGCAATTTCTCGTACGCGGATTTCAGTCGAACGACGCTGAACGGCGCATCGCTCGCCGGCTGTCGCTTGTCGCACAGCCTGTGGAACGACGCGTCGCTGTGCGACGCCGATCTCAGCGGCTGCGAGCTCGACAACGTCGAAGCGCGCGGTCTCGATCTGCGCGGCGCCGATTTACGCGACGCGCGTTTCAATCGGCTCGATCCGCGCGAGATCGATCTCACCGGCGTGAAGATGTACGCCGAACAAGGGCTCGAAGTGCTGCGCACGCTCGGGATCGAGATCGACTGATTCGGTCTCGACGCGGCCGCGATCGCTTTGCGGCAACGTGGGTCCATCGAACTGCAGCGGCGATCGAACGGCTGCACTCGCCGACCGGGACCGGCACCGGTCGAGCGGTAGCCGCCGGCAAACGGCGCGGCCGGCGCGAATCAGGACGGATTGATCGCCAGCAACTCGACTTCGAAGATCAACGCTTCGTTCGGACCGATGCGGTTGCCCGCGCCGCGCTCCTTGTAGGCGAGTTCCGGCGGTATGACGATCCGCCACTTCGAGCCGACGTTCATCAGCTGCAGCGCCTCGACCCAGCCGGGGATCACGCCGTTGACCGGGAACGTAGCGGGCGTGCCGCGCTCGACCGAGCTGTCGAAGACGGTGCCGTTGATCAAGGTACCGGTGTAGTTCGTCGTGACGGTATCGGACAACGTCGGCTTCGGACCGTTGCCGGCCGTCAACACTTCGTATTGAAGACCCGACGCCGTCGTCGTCACCCCCGGCTTCTTAGCGTTCTCGGCGAGATAGGCCTTCGCCGCGGCCAGATTCGTTTCCGCGAGCTTGCCGCGTTCTTCGGCGCGCGCGTCGTTGAGGGCGTTGAGCGCAGCGAGCACCGCTTCCTCGGAGACCTTCGACGACGTGCCGGCGAATCCGTCTTCGACCCCGGCGACGAATGCTTTCGAATCGAGTGCCTTGCCGTATTGGTTGCCGACGTTTCCCGCGATGTTGTAACCGAGGCCGTAGCTCGCTTTGGCGACATCGGTCTCGAGCGCAGGGCCCTTCGCTTGCGGCGGCGGGGGCTTCTGACATGCAGCACCGGCGAGCAGCAATCCCGCGACAACTACTATTCGTATTCGCGCCACCGACGTCGCACGCGCATGTCCCGCTACTTGCGAGGGCAATCGAATCTTCATAAGGTTGTTTCCTCGTCCGGATTACATCTTCTTACTGTGGTGCCGGAGAGCTTCGGAATAGGCTCCCCGAATCGTCAGAACCGCAGGGCCTCGGGATGGATACTCGGGGCAGAGATCTTCGCATCTCACGGAACCCCGGTACGGCGCGGGCGTCAGAATACACGACTTGCAGTAGGCGGTGGTGATCGATGTTTGATCGAAGTGACGATGTCGAGTTCGGCGGTTCACTGAGCGATTCACTCTTGCGTAAAGCGATGCGCAACGCGCGCTGCACGCTCGGCGTGATCTTGCTCGCGAGCTCGAGCATCGCGTTTGCGGCGCCCGACGCGCCGGCGTTATCGAATGCAACCGCGACGACGGCGCCGGCAACGCCGCCCTCTCCGGCAGACGCAACGAGCACCACGGCGTACAACTTCCCGCCGCCGGAGCCGCTGCATCCGCTCGACGTGCATCCGCGCACGGAGCTGTCGATCGTCGAGCAGCTGCGGCACAACCACTATCTGCAGAAGCCGCTCGACGACGCTGCGTCGAGCGAACTGTTCGACAAGTACATCGACCTGCTCGACAGCGGTCATGCATACCTGCTCGCGTCGGACATCCAGTCGCTCGAGAAATATCGCTACGCCCTCGACGACGCGCTGAAGCGCGGCGATCTCGATCCGGCGTTCGACATCTTCAACACCTATCAAGCGCGCCTCGAAGGTCGGCTGGAGTTCTTGATCACCGAGCTCGGCAAAGGGTTGAAGGGTATGAACTTCAACACCAACGAGACGATCGAGGTCGAGCGCAAACACGCGCCGTGGGCATCGTCGATGTCCGAGCTGGACGACCTGTGGCGCAAGCGCCTGAAAGCCGCGGTGCTCGCCATGAAGTTGAACGGCAAGCCGCTCGACGAAATCCAGGACGTGCTGACCAAGCGCTACAAAAACCGTCTGAAGCAAGCGACGCAGACCAACAGCGAAGATGCGTTCCAGCTCTACGTGAACGCCTACGCGAGCACGTACGACCCGCACACGCAGTATTTCTCGCCGCGTACGTCGGAGAATTTCAACATCAACATGTCGCTGTCGCTCGAAGGCATCGGCGCCGTGTTGCGCACCGACGACGACTACACCGAAGTCGTGCGCCTCGTCACCGCCGGACCGGCCGAGAAGGCCGGCGCACTGAAGCCTTCGGACCGCATCATCGGCGTCGGGCAAGGCGACAGCGGCAAGTTGATCGACGTCGTCGGCTGGCGCCTCGACGACGTCGTCGAGCTGATCCGCGGCCCGAAAGGTTCGGTGGTCCGGCTCGAAGTCATTCCGGCCTCGTCGGAAGACGCCAGCAAGACGCGCGTCGTCAGCATCACGCGCAACACGGTGCAGCTCGAGGAGCAGTCCGCGCAGAAGAAGTTGCTGACGCTGCAGCAAGGGGGCACCGCGCACAAGATCGGCGTCGTCGAGATCCCGACGTTCTACGTCGACTTCAAGGCGGTGCAGCAAGGCGAACCCGACTACAAGAGCACGACCCGCGACGTGCACGCGCTGATCGATCAACTGAAGGCCGACGGCGTCGAAGGGATCATCATCGATCTGCGCAACAACGGCGGCGGCTCGCTGCAAGAAGCGGATTCGCTGATCGGACTCTTCATCAAATCCGGCCCGACCGTGCAGGTGAAAACCGCGAACCGGCGGCCGAACATTCTCGCCGACAACGACGGCAACGTGATCTGGGACGGCCCGATGGCGGTGATGGTGAACCGCTTGTCGGCGTCGGCATCGGAGATCTTCGCGGGTGCGATCCAAGACTACGGCCGCGGCATCGTCATCGGTAGCCAAACGTTCGGTAAGGGCACGGTGCAGACGCTGATTCCGCTGAACCGCGGGCAACTCAAGATCACGCAAGCGAAGTTCTATCGCGTGTCGGGCCAGAGCACGCAGCACCAAGGCGTGTTGCCGGACGTCGAGTTCCCGGAAATCTACGACACCGACAAGATCGGCGAGTCGTCGCTCGAAGACGCGATGCCGTGGGACGAGATCAAACCGGCCGTCTATCAGCATGCGACGCAAATTCAGAACGCGCTGCCGATGCTGATCGAGAAACATCGCGAGCGAGTCGCCAACGACCCCGACTTCGAATACCTGCACGCGTTGATGGAGCGTAGCCGCGAAGCGAGCAAGAAGACCGAGATTTCGTTGAACGAAGCCGTCCGCGTCAAAGAGAAGAAGGACGACGACGCGTGGCGGCTCGCGCTCGAGAACAAACTGCGGGCCGCGAAAGGCCAGCCGCCGCTGAAGACCGTCGAAGAACTCGACGCGAAGCTCGATGCCGACGAAGCGGCCGACGACGACGGCGAAGGCAAGAAGAACCCCGAAGACGACGCGATGCTGCGCGAAGGCGCCTACGTGCTGATCGACTACGTCAACACGACGCGCCAAGTCGCGAGCATCGCCCAGCCGAAGGCGACCACCGCCGTTCAGTAACCGAACGGCGGCGTTCCTTCACACCTCGAACTGCAGCGCGCGCGTCGCGATGGCGCGCTGTAGCGCGGTCTCGAATTCCGCAAACGGCAGCGTGTGCTGCTGCGTCTGGCCGTAGCGCCGCAGCGTCACGGTGCCGTCCGCTTGTTCGCGTTCGCCGACGATCAACAACAGCGGAATCTTCCGCGTCACGCCTTCGCGGATCTTCTTCGGCACCGTCTCGCTCTGCGTCGCGAGCTCCGCGCGAACGAATTTCGCGCGCATCTGCTCGACGAGCTTCCGGCCGTACCCTTCGTACTGCTCCGACACGGTGATCACCTGCACCTGGATCGGCGCGAGCCACGTCGGGAACGCGCCGCCGTAGTGTTCGATCAGGAACGCCACCATGCGCTCGTGCGTGCTGAACGGCGCGCGGTGAATCACGTACGGCATGTGCTCCGCGCCGTCCGGGCCGACGTACGTCAAACCCATCCGCATCGGTTGTGCGAAGTCGAGCTGTACCGTGCTCACCGTTTCGTCGCGCCCGGTGACCGTCGGGAATTGGATATCGATCTTCGGGCCGTAAAACGCCGCCTCGCCGGGGCCGTCGACGTAGTTGATGCCGAGATCCTGCAGCACCTCGGCGAGGATCTTCTCCGAGCTCGCCCACGCCTCCGGATTGTCGACGTATTTCTCTTTACCTTTCGGATCGCTGAAGTCCGACCGCGACAACCGCACCGTGTAGGAATCGAGGCCGAGGATCGAGTAGGCCTCCGCGTACAGCGCCATCACCGATTTGAACTCGCCCTTCACCTGCTCGGCCGTGCAATAGATGTGCGCGTCGTTCATGCACATGCCGCGCACGCGCACGAGCCCGCCGACCGCGCCGGAATCTTCGAATCGATATACCTGCCCGTACTCGGCGAGGCGCAACGGCAACTCGCGATAGCTGCGCGGCGACGACGCGTACACCTTGTGGTGATGCGGACAGTTCATCGGCCGCAGCGCGTACGACTCGCGAATCTCTTCGCCATCGCCCGTGTGTTCCTTCAGTTCCATCAGCGGATACATGTGATCCGCGTAGTACGGCAAATGGCCCGTGCGGTAATACAACTCCGCACGCGCGAGGTGCGGCGTCGCGACCCGCTGGTAGCCGCCTTTGAACTCCAGCTCTTTCGCGAGCTTCTCGATCTCGTCGCGAATCGCGGTGCCGTTCGGCAACCACAGCGGCAGCCCCTTACCGATGTCGTTGTCGAGATGGTAGATGCCCAGCTCGCGGCCGAGCTTCTTGTGATCGCGCGCGAGCGCGAGCTCGTAGCGCGCGACGTAGTCATCGAGCTCTTCCTTCGTCGCGAACGCCCAGGCATAGATGCGCGACATCATCACGTTGTCGGAGTTGCCGCGCCAATACGCGCCTGCCACGCTCTTCAACTTGAACGCGTCGCGCGGGATTTCCTTGGTCGTACCGACGTGCGGGCCTTCGCACATGTCGAGGAACGGACCGTTGCGATAGAACGACAGCGTATCGAGATGCTTCTTGTCGAAGAGCTCGAGCGCGTATTCGCGCTTGTACGGCTCCTTCATGTCGGCGAGCCGCGCGAGCGCGGCGTCCTTCGGCAATTCCTCGCGATCGAAGCGCTGGCCTTTCTTCAGGATCTTGCGCATCCGCTGCTCGATCTCCGGGAAGTCCTCCTCGGTGATGGGCGCCGACAGGATGAAGTCGTAGTAGAAGCCGTCTTTGATCGGCGGTCCGAAGCCGAGCGTCGAACCCGGCCGCAGTTCGAGTACGGCTTGCGCGAGAACGTGCGCGAGGCTGTGACGAATGCGATACAGCGCATCGCTCGGATCGAGTTCGCCGCTGTGCTCCAAGTTACTCATGTGTGCCTCCAGAAAAACAAAACCCCGTTGGCGGTCGCCTTCCGGGGTTTCGTCGAAGGCGGCCGCTGAGTCCGGGCCGCCTATGTGTCGCGAACGACTAGGCAACCCGCCACGACGTCGTCGTGGCGGTGGTAGTCGTCAGTTCGTTGCGCGACAGGCGATGCATTTCAAAACAGGATTCATCAAAACCGGCGTAATGATAGTGGGGCACCGGCTGAATGCAACCGCCGCTTCGTCCGTGTCGGAGATCGTGAACGCAGAAATTCGCGCCACGAGAAGCGGCTACGCGACAAAACCGCGATGCATGAACACGCGCCCTAACGATCTGACGGCGGCGCGTTGGGATCCGGCCTGGGATTCGGTACACCGATGGTCGGCTCGATGCGCTGTGCGCGGATCGAATCGTGCGCTGCGCGCGAACCGAGACGCCGCGTGCGAGGTTCGCCGCGGTTGCGTTGTTCTCGAGCGATGAGATCGGACTCGCTCCGGTCGATCATGGGGAAGTTCTCCGCGGCGAACTGCGCCGCATGCTAGATGTCGGGGTCCACTGCGGACGAAGCGCCCGTCGCGGACCACCAATGAGATCATCGCCCGGACCGAAAGTTCGGTTCCACGGACTGAATCACAGTCCGCCTCACCGCCACGGCTCCGCGACGCACTCGACGATCACGCAGGCTCGTAGTGCCGCGCCAATGCCCGCACCACGTCGTGCAAGCTGCCGACAATCGCATGCCCGAGGCGACGCACGTCCGGCGCCGGCTGCACCAAATCGGGCACTTGGAATACGAACAGCCCCGCCGCATGCGCGGCTCGCACGCCGTTGTCGGAATCCTCGACCGCCCAACAGCGTTCCGGCGCCACGCCGAGCGCGCGGGCGGCGGTCAAATACGGTTCCGGATGCGGCTTGCCGCGCGTCACGGCATCGCCGCCGACGATCGTCGCGAAGTAGCGATCGAGGCCGGCGAGATTCAATTTGATCTTCGCGAGCGGCGTGGCGGTCGACGTCGCGAGCGCTGTCGGAAGCCGCGCGCGGCGAACGAGTTCGAGCAACTCGCGCGCACCCGCCTTCACGTCGACGGCCTGCGTCCCGACGCGGGCGCGGTACAGGCGCGACCACTCGCGATCGACGCGGTGGTATGCCTCGGCCCCGAGCGCACCCTCGAGGATCTCGCGCGTGCCCTGCATGCTCGTACCGATGCAGCGTTCGTACAGCGCCTGATCGTACGTGACGCCGTGCAAGCCGCACGCTTCCTCGAACAGCGCCATCGCGATGCGCTCCGTATCGAGCAACAGGCCATCCATGTCGAACACGATGGCCTGCGGCGCGAACGGAGCGCCCGGTGTGTCGGTCAAGCGGCCGACCGTGCCAGGTTGTTCAGCACGTACTGCAGGATGCCGCCGCTCTTGAAGTACTCGATCTCGTTCTCGGTGTTGACGCGGCTCGTGACGACGATTTCCCGCGATTTGCCGTCGGCGCTGCGGATCGTCAGCACCAGGTCTTGCGCGGGCTTGATCTCCTTCACGCCCTTCGGGAACGCGATGTCGATCACCTCGTCGCCTCTGAGACCGAGGCTCTTGCGCGTCTCGCCGTTCTTGAAGACGAGCGGCAGGACGCCCATGCCGATCAGGTTCGAGCGGTGGATGCGCTCGAAGCTCTCTGCGATGACCGCTTTTACGCCGAGCAGCCGCGTGCCCTTCGCCGCCCAGTCGCGGCTCGAGCCGGTGCCGTACTCCTTGCCGGCGAAGATCACGAGCGGCGTACCTTCGCCCTGATAGCGCATCGCCGCGTCGTAGATCGACAGCTTGTCGCCGCTCGGCACGTGCTTCGTGTAGCCGCCTTCGGTGCCCGGCACCATCTCGTTCTTGATGCGGATGTTCGCGAACGTGCCGCGCATCATCACTTCGTGGTTGCCGCGGCGCGAACCGTACGAGTTGAAGTCCGCGACGTTCACACCGTGCTGCACCAAATAGTGACCGGCGGGACTATCGGGCTGGATCTCGCCGGCCGGCGAGATGTGATCCGTCGTCACCGAGTCGCCGAGCAGCGCGAGCACGCGTGCGCCGCGCAGTTCCACCGATTGCTCGAGCACGTCGCCGACTTTGAAGAACGGCGGCTGCTTGATGTACGTCGAGTTCTCCCACTTGTACGTGCCCTTCGCGTCGACCTTGATCGCCTGCCACGCTTCCGGACCGGTGAACACGTCGGCGTATTGGCGCTCGAACATGTCGGCCGAGACTTGCGCGACGACGTCGGCGACTTCCTTGTTGCTCGGCCAGATGTCCTTCAGAAACACGTCCTTGCCGGCCGAATCCTTGCCGATCGGATCTTTCGACAGATCGATGCGCATCGTGCCGGCGATCGCGTACGCGACCACGAGCGGCGGCGACGCAAGCCAGTTCGTGCGCACTTCCTGGTGGACGCGCCCCTCGAAGTTCCTGTTACCCGACAGCACCGACGACACGACCAAGTCGCCTTGCGCGATCGCCGCCGAGACCGGCTCCGGCAACGGACCGGAGTTGCCGATGCACGTCGTACAGCCGTAGCCGACGAGGTTGAACCCGAGCTTGTCGAGCGAGGCTTGCAGGCCCGATTTGTTCAGATATTCCGTGACGACCTTCGAACCGGGTGCGAGCGACGTCTTCACCCACGGCTTCACCGTGAGGCCACGCGCAGCCGCCTTCTTCGCGACGAGCCCCGCCGCGAGCATCACGGCCGGGTTCGACGTGTTCGTGCAGGACGTGATCGCGGCGATGACGACGTCGCCGTGGCCCAGATCGTTCTTGCCGCCGGGGATCGGCGTGCGTACGTTCTTCGTCGCACCGCGGCCCTGCAGGTCGATCTCGTCGTCGACGGCCTTGCGCAGGTTCGTCATCGCCACGCGATCTTGCGGCCGCTTCGGACCGGCGAGGCTCGGCACGACCGTCGACAGATCGAGTTCCAGTGTGTCGGTGTAGACGGCGTCCGGCGTCTTCGCGTCGCGCCACATGCCTTGCGCCTTCGCGTACGCCTCGACGAGCGCGACGGTGTCAGCCGCGCGGCCCGACAGCTTCAGGTAGTTGATGGTCTCGGCGTCGATCGGAAAAAAGCCGCACGTCGCGCCGTATTCCGGCGCCATGTTCGCGATCGTTGCGCGATCGGCGAGCGGCAGGTGATCGAGACCCGCACCGAAGAACTCGACGAATTTATCGACGACACCTTTCTTGCGCAGCATCTCGACGACGCGCAATACCAGGTCCGTCGCGGTGATGCCTTCCTGCAGCTTGCCGGTCAGACGGAAACCGATGACTTCCGGGATCAGCATCGAAATCGGCTGACCGAGCATCGCCGCTTCCGCTTCGATGCCGCCGACGCCCCAACCGAGCACGCCGAGACCGTTGATCATCGTCGTGTGGCTGTCCGTACCGACGAGCGTGTCGGGGTACGCGACGGTTCGACCGTTCTCGGTCTTCGTCCAAACGACTTTGGCGAGGTATTCGAGGTTCACCTGGTGGCAGATGCCGGTGCCGGGCGGTACGACGCGGAAATTGTCGAACGCCGTCTGGCCCCAACGCAGGAACCGATAGCGTTCACGGTTGCGCTCCATCTCGATGTCGACGTTTTCTTCGAACGCCTTGTTGGTCCCGAAGTGGTCGACCATCACCGAGTGGTCGATCACGAGGTCGACCGGCGACAGCGGATTGATGATCTTCGGATCCAAGCCGGCGGCGACGACGGCACTGCGCATCGCCGCCAGGTCGGCGACGCCTGGCACGCCGGTGAAGTCCTGCATCAAGACGCGCGCAGGCCGATACGCGATTTCTTCGGCCGGCGGTGGTTTGATGGCCCAGTTGCCGAGCGCCTGGATGTCTTCTTTGCGAACGGTGTTGGCGTCTTCGAAGCGCAGCAGGTTCTCGAGCAAAATCTTCAGCGACATCGGCAAGCGGCTGACCGCACCGACGCCGGCCTTCTCCGCGTCCGGCAGGCTGTAGTAGTCGTACTGCTGCTTGCCGACCGTCAGGGTCTTCTTGGTTTTGAAACTGTCGTCACTCATGCGAATCGCTCTCCTGCCAGGGCGCGTATCGACGCGCGCGCGGCGGTCGCCCGCCGGATTTCAATGTCGAGGAGCGATTCTAGAGCCGCAATGCCGAAAGGAAAGCGAAACGACGGGAACTAACAGTTGCCCCGGAGGAATGATCGGCCGCGAGAACGGGTCGGTCGAACGCCAGCGTTCGATGGTCGCTCGCTCGACCGATGTCAAACTCGACGCGGCGGTCGCACGGCGTAACCGTGCGACCGCGTCGAGTCGACGTTCGAGATCAGCTGACTTTGACTTCGATCGCGCGCGGCTTCACTGCAGCGCGTTTGCTGACCTTCAGATGCAACACGCCGTCTTTGGCGCTCGCGGTGATGCCGTTCTCGTCGGCGTTTTCCGGCAGGCGGAAACTGCGGCTGAAGCGGCCGTAACGGCGTTCCACGCGATGCACCTTGCCCTTCGATTCCTTCTCGAACTTGCGCTCGCCGGTCACGGCCAGTACGCCGTCCTTGAAAGTGACCTTGACGTCGGACGGTTGCACCGCCGGCAATTCGAGGTCGATCTCGTAGTCGTTGTCCGTCTCATTGATGTCGACGGCCGGGTTCCAGTCGCTGGCGGCGATGTTCTCGCCCCAACCGCTGAAGCCGCGATCCAGCTGATTGAAGAACTCGTCGATTTCACGCGCCGGGTTCCAACGTACAATGCTCATGTCTTCGTCTCCACGTTCCTTTGTCTTTACTCGGAATCACCGCGATTCCGGCACGGATACAACTGTGGGGACGCCAAAGGCGAATCAAAGGGATTGAAAATTCGGGCCGTCATCCCCAGCGGCACGCGACGTTTCGCTCGATGAATTACGGGTTTTCCGACTCACGCAAAAGGAGCACCTCGATGACCAAGATGAGCCAGCAAGAGAAGCAAACCTTCCTCGCCGACCTGCACGTCGGCGTGCTCGCGATCAACGATCCGGCGCACGGACCGCTGACCGTGCCGGTGTGGTACGACTACATCCCCGGCGGGGAGGTGTGGTTCCTGACGGGACCGACCTCGCGCAAAGGCAAGCTGCTGAAGAAAGGTTCGCGCGTGAGCCTCTGTGCCCAGACCGAATCGCCCCCTTACAAGTACGTCAGCATCGAAGGCCCGATCGTGGCGATCGAACCGGCCGACCGCGAAAAGCACAGCCGGCCGATGGCGCATCGCTACCTCGGCAAGAAGATGGGCGACCAGTACGTCGGGCGCGACAGTGGCGAAGCGAGCGTCGTGGTACGCGTGCGGCCGGAGCAATGGCTCGCGGTCGACTACTCGAAGATGAGTCTCTAACGGTCGCGCACGAACGCGGCGACGAGTTCGACGATTCGCGGCGCGAGCGCCTGCGGAATGTTGTGACCCATCCCGGCGACGATCTCGAGTCGCGCACCCGGGATCGCCGCCGCGGTATCGCGGCCGGCCGCGAGCGGAATGAGCGGATCGTCCGCGCCGTGGATCACCAACGTCGGTACGGTCAGCGTACGCAGCCGTTCGCGCCGGCTACCGTCCGCAATGACCGCGCGCATTTGCCGCGCCACGCCGTCCGGCCGATGGCTGCGCCGATGCGCCGCCCGCGCGGCGGCGAGCCGTTCCGCGAGCGGCTCCGGATAACCCGGGCTGCCGAACACCGCGCGGTTCTCCGCATTCAACGCGATCAGCGCATCTTCGTTCGGGGCCGTCTCGACGAGCCGCGCCCGCATCTCGGGTGACGGCTGCGGCAGCGACGGATCCGACGTCGACGACATCACGCTGATCAGCGTTCGCACGCGGCTCGGAGACCCGAGCGCGACGTGCTGCGCAATCATTCCGCCCATCGAAATGCCGAAGACGTGCGCGCGATCGATCTGCAGATGATCGAGCAGCCCGACGACGTCGCCGGCCATGTCCTCGATCCGATACGGCGGCTCACCCGGGCACTCGCTCGACAAGCCCGCGTCGCGGTTGTCGAACACGACGACGCGAAGGCCCGCGCCAACGAGCCCGTCGAGGAGCGCGCTCGGCCACTCGATCAGCTGCGTGCCGAGCCCGCGGATCAACACGATCGCCGGCGCCGACGGTGCCCCGCGGGTCTCGTAACACAGCGTCACGTCGTTCAATTTCGCCATCGGCATCGCAGCGGTCTCAGCGGGTTTTGACGATTCGATACGTGCTTTCGCCGCGCGACCCGACCGCATCGAAGCGCGGCGGCATTTCGGCCGGCGTGCGTTCGAGCAACTCGATCGAACAGCGCGCGCCGTATAGCGCATCCACCTCGTCGCCGTGCACGGCGAACGGCGGACCGTCGGCGCGACTTTGATCGTATTCGACCGTCAACAGCAGCGTCGCGGCGCCGACCGGAACAATGTCGAGCAAGTGTGCGACGTAGCGCCGTCGCATCGGCGGCGGCAGCGCGACCAACCCGCCGCGGTCGAATACGCCGCGCACGTCGACGACATCGTCGGCGCTCAGATCGAACACGTCGCCGCACAAGATGCGCACGTGCGCGCCTTCGTAGACGACGAACCGATCGGCCTGACGGCGCTCGTATGGCGCGCCCGCCTCCGCGAAGAACGCTTCGACCGCGGCGGGCGCGAGCTCCGCGCCGATCACCGGATGACCCTGCGCGGTCAGCCACCACATGTCGCGACTCTTACCGCACAGCGGGACGAACGCGGGCGCGCCGCTCGGAACGTTCAGCGTTGCCCAGTGCTTGCGCAGCCGAGCGTTGTAATCCGCTTGGTGGAAACCGATCTGATTGAGGCGCCAGCGCTCGAGCCAGAACTCGCGTTCCATTCAGAAACCCGCCGCGCCGCCGCGGTTGCGCGGATCGCTCATGCCGAGCAGTTCGTCGCCGGACCGCAGCACGGAGTTCGCATCGCCGATGCCGCGCCCCCACGGCAGCGTGACGAACGTGTAGCCCATCGCCTGCAGCAGCTTCAGCGTGTCGGGTGAGATGCCCCACGGTTCGTAGATCACGCGGTCCGGCATCCACTGGTGATGGAAGCGCGGCAGCGCGACGGCGTCGGAGACATCCATACCGTGATCGACGACATTGACGACGACCTGCAGCACCGTCGTGATGATCGTGCTGCCGCCCGGCGAACCCGTGACGAGCAATACGTTGCCGGTCTTGTCGAGAACGATCGTCGGCGTCATCGAACTCAGCATGCGTTTGCCGGGTTCGATCGAGTTCGCGGTGCGGCCGATCAGCCCGTACGAGTTCGGCGTGTTCTCGCGCGACGAGAAGTCGTCCATCTCGTTGTTCAGCAGGAAGCCCGCGCCGTCGACGGCGATCTTGGAACCGAACGACAGGTTCAGCGTCGTCGTGTACGCGACCGCATTGCCGGCCGCATCCAACACCGACAGGTGCGTCGTCTCCGGACTCTCGTGCGCAAACTGCCCCGGACCGATCTTCGCCGACACGCTCGCGTGCGCCGGATCGAAATCGGCGAAACGCTGCTGCGCATACGCCTTCGCGATCAGGTGCCCGATCGGCACCGGATAGAAGTCGGGGTCGCCGAGATATTCGGCGCGGTCGGCGTACGCGCGCCGCTCCGCTTCGACCATCAAATGAATCGTCGCGGCCGAGCCGTAGCCGAGCGCTTTCACATCGTACGGTTCGAGCATGTTCAGCATCTGCACCAGCAACACGCCGCCCGACGACGGCGGCGCCATCGAATAGACCTGGAAGCCGCGATACGTTCCTTTGATGGGGTCGCGCCATATCGACTTGTAGTCGGCGAGGTCCGCCGCGCTGATCAAGCCGCCGCCGCGTTGCATTTCGGCAACGATCAACGCCGCGGTCTTGCCGGCGTAGAACCCGTCTTTGCCCTTCGCGCTGATCAGCGCGAGCGTCTTGGCGAGATCGGGTTGCTTGAAGAGGTCGCCTGCGTGGTACGGCGCGCCGTCCTTCTTCAAGAAGATCTTCGCGCTGCCCCGGTACTTGCGGAAGTTCTCGGCTTCCTCGGTGAATTCTCGACCGAGGTCGTCGTTCAACACGAAGCCGTCCTTCGCGAGACGAATCGCGGGGGCGATGACTTTCTCGCGCGACATCGTGCCGTACTTCTCGAGCACGTCGAGCATGCCGGCGACGCTGCCCGGTACGCCGGCCGCGAGATGCGAGTTCGTCGACAGACCCGCCACGACGTTGCCGTTGGCATCGAGATACATGTCGCGCTGCGCGCGCGCCGGTGCGCGCTCGCGATGATCGTTCGTCACGATGCGACCGTCGGCGAGGTGAATCACCATGAAGCCGCCGCCGCCGAGATTGCCGGCCGACGGATACGTGACCGCGAGTGCGAAGCCGGTCGCAACCGCGGCGTCGATCGCGTTGCCGCCGGCGCGGATGATGTCGGCGCCGACTTGCGACGCCAACGCCGAACGCGACGCGACCATGCCGTGCGTGCCGTGGATCGCTTCCGGACTCGCCGCGAATACGAACTGCGCGACGACGAGCGCGACGAGTCCGACCAGGCGCCGGCCTGTGCTATACATGCGCTTTCCCGTTCTTGTCGGAACAAGCCCGCGATTCTGAGGGATGGCCACCGCGACCAGCAACAAATTGCGCCGCATCGCGTTCGACGCACAGGGCTTGTTGCGGACGGCGCCGTTCGGCCGCGGCGTCGACGCGACGCACCGCGCGCTCGAACAGATCGGCTACGTGCAGATCGACACCATCGCGATCGTCGCGCGCGCGCATCACCACACGTTGTGGAATCGCGTGCCGAACTATCGTCCTGCGCACCTTGATCGGCTCGTCAGCGAGCGCCGCGCCTTCGAGTACTGGTTCCATGCCGCCGCGTACCTGCCGATGCGCGACTACCGTTTTGCGTTGCCGCGCATGCACGCGCTGCGCAGCGGCGAGCGGCACTGGTTCCGCCGCAACCGCAAGCTGATGGGCGCAGTGCTCGAGCGCATTCGCATCGAAGGTCCGTTGCTCGCGCGCGATTTCGAAGCGCCGAAAGGCAGCAAAGGCTGGTGGGATTGGAAACCGGCGAAGCGCGCGCTCGAACAGTTGTTCATGCAAGGCGATTTGATGATCGCCGGGCGCGACGGCTTCCAGAAGATCTACGACCTGACGGAGCGTGTGTTGCCGTCCGGCGTCGATACGCGCCTGCCGACGACCGCCGAGTACGCGGAGCACCTGCTCGACACGGCGTTGCGGGCCCATGGGTTCGTCGCGCCCAAGGAGGTGACGTACGGCCGCCGCGGTACTGCGATTCGCAAAGCGCTGCAGGCGTGTCTCAGCGCACGCATCGGCGACGGCACGCTCGTCGAGTTCACCGAAGCCG
>DASRZO010000234.1:0-2010 GCA_035686405.1 Pseudomonadales bacterium
CGCGGCTCGCGGAACCGATGCGCAAGTATTGCCGCGCGTTGAGCGAAACCGTCGTGTACTGCGGACACTGGATGGCGCAGGAGAAGCCGCTCGACGTCAACGCCGCGCTCGCGCGCTGGCTGGCGACTGCGGTGCCGGAGGTGTGGCCGACGCCGCGCGCGTGACGCGGGCGAACATCGTCTTGGGGAAAGGGATCGCGGCTACCGATGCGGCCGCCCGCGGTGCGTCGGCGACGGCGCCGACACGTACGACGATTGCGAAGAGGGGAGACAACACATGACCGAACCGCTGAGCGGGATTCGCGTGCTCGAAATGGCGACCGCGATCCAAGGCCCGGGCGCCGCGATGTTCCTGACCGACATGGGCGCCGAGGTGATCAAGGTCGAACCTCCGGTCGGCGACGGCAGCCGCTATCACCGCGGCGCGAACAACACGTTGCCGGCGGACGTGATGAACTCGCAGTTCATCTCGATGAACCGCGGCAAACGCAGCGTCTGCGTCGACTTCCACACGGAACTCGGGCGCGCGGTGGTCGAGCGGTTGATCGCGACGTGCGACGTGTTCCTCACGAACTTCCGCGCATCGGCGTTGCAGCGGATGGGGCTCGACTACGCGACGCTGCACGCGCGGCACCCGCGCTTGATCCACGCGTCGGTGAACGGTTTCGGACCGCTCGGCCCGGACGCCGACAAGGCGATGCTCGACGGCGCGGCGCAAGCGCGCGGCGGCGTGATCGCGATCACCGGTCCTGCTGACGGCCCCGCAATGCCGCCCGGTGCCGCGATCGCCGACACCGGCGGCGCGATGCAATTCGCGCTCGCAGTGATGACGGCGCTCTTCGCGCGCGAGCGTACGGGCCTCGGCCAACAGGTGCAGACGTCCGCGCTCGGCGCGCAGCTATGGTTGCAGATGTGGGAGCTGCAGCAGACGGCGATCACCGGCAAACCGCTGCAGCGCGCCGGGCAGCATCACTGCAACATCTTGAGTCCGTACGGGGTGTATCGCACGAGCGACGGCGGCGCGTTCTTGTTCGCGGTCGCGATGTCGGACGAATCGTGGTTCGCGTTCTGCGACTTCGCGGGGCTCCCCGATCTCGCCGCCGATCCGCATTGGGACAACGGCGGCAAGCGCATCGGCTACGCCGGCGATGCGACCAACGTCGAGCAGTCGCGCAAGCGGATGGCCGAAGCGTTCGCGCGCAAGACGACGCAGCAATGGAGCGACTTCCTCGCGACGCAGCCGGAGATCGTCTACGAGCGCGTGCGCGACTACGCCGAGGTGCTCACCGATCCGCAGAACATCGCGAACGACTACGTCGTCGATATGGACGTGCCGACCATCGGTCGCACGAAGATCGTCGGCAACCTGCTCAGGTTCAGCGCCACGCCGGCGTCGGTGAAAGGGCCGCCGCCGCTGCTCGGCGAAGCGAACGCGGAGATCATGACGCGGCTCGGTTTCAGCCGAGTCGACGTCGATGCGGTGGCAAATCAGGCGCAGGCACAACGCGAACTCGTACTCGCCGCGGCGGCGCTCGCGCAGAAGAAGTGAATCGCTGAAGGCGCGCAGGGCTCGATCGCGTACCACGTCGAGTCCGCGCAGTGGAGATGCGCCGCGTGCCGATCGAACTCCACAACGCAATCAGGCCAACGGACGTACCACCCCGCTCGATGGGTTCCAGTACCGGCAGCCTGTTCGCGGGAACTTCCGAGGCATGGATGCCGAGGAGGAGCTACAAGGACGTACTTGCGGCGTTTCCCGCGCACAGGATGTCGGTACTGGAACCAAAGGCACGAACGCCGGCCCGACCATTCGACCTTCGCGCGCAAAAGGACTCCGGTGTCGGCGCGGCGGCGGCGATGATCGACCGCCAAGCCCGGCGATTACTTCTCGCTCAGCTGGACCAACACGCCGTTCGCGGCGCCGGGATGTACGAACGCGCCGCCGATCGTCCGCACCGACTTCGCCTCGAGGTCTTTCACCGTCGCTTCGCGGTTGTCGATCGCGAACGCG
>DASRZO010000235.1:0-14576 GCA_035686405.1 Pseudomonadales bacterium
GGGGTGTGAATGTAGTGCCGCAGAACGCGTATGTGAGGCACTCAGCCGGTCCTTGATCGCAGTCGGGATGGTGGTTCGGGCCGAACCATTCTCTTGATTCGACCCGGGCTGTCTACGCAGACGATGTAACTGCGACTCACGCGGAGTCGATCGACGTTGGCTTGTTCGGGGAATCACGCGTTGACGTCACACCAACCGTATAGGTCGCAAACGCGGCGGCTTTTTTGACGGCGAAGCAGGGCCGCAGACCCCACAGCCAAACAACCAAACAACGACTATTTCGCATAATGTATATTATGTTAAATATCATTCGGCGACCCGCTGACGACCTCGCCGATCCGAGTTGCTACCCTCCCGCCGCGCAACGACAAGATTCATTGGGGAGACCGCACATGCGCGTTTGGCAGTTCGCCTGCCTCGTGGTTGCACTGTGGACCGCCGGCGCCGCCGCAGCAGCGACGCCGACGGAAACGTATCGAATCCCGGGCTTACTGAGCGCGGCCGAAATTCACGTCGACGAATGGGGAGTCCCGCATATCTATGCCGGCAGCCAATACGACGCGTTCTTCGTTCAGGGTTTCAACGCTGCGCGGGATCGTCTCTGGCAGATCGATTTGTGGCGTCGACGCGGGCTCGGCGAACTATCGGCCGTGCTGGGCCCGGACTACGTCGCGCAAGATCGCGCCGCGCGCTTGTTTCTCTATCGCGGCGACATGTACCGGGAATGGCTCGCGTACGGATCCGACGCGAAGCGGATTGCCGAGGCGTTCACGGCCGGTATCAATGCGTACGTCGATCTGACGGCAGCGCATCCAGAATGGTTGCCGCCCGAGTTCGGCGTACTCGGATACCGTCCCGCGCGTTGGTCTGCTAGCGACGTCGTGCGGATTCGCGGCAACGGACTGTGGCGAAATCTGACGAATGAGGTCGAGCGCGCAAAGATCCTGTGTCGGTTTCCTGCATCGATCGATTCGCTGCACAAGCGCCTCGAACCGAATTGGAACGTGACCGTACCCACGGGTCTCGACCCGTGTGAGATTCCGAAGAACGTGCTCGACGTGTATTTGCTCGCCAAAGCACCGGTGACGTTTTCGCATCCGTCCCGAGCGCTCGCCGAGGCAACGAACGACGAACATCGTACGGGCATCGGCAGCAACAATTGGGTGGTCGCGCCGTCGCGAACGGCGAGCGGGCGCCCGATTCTCGCGAACGACCCACACCGCGGCCACGCCGTGCCGTCGCTGCGTTACGCGGCTCATTTGGTTGCGCCGGGTCTCGACGTCATCGGCGCCGGCGAGCCCGCCCTCCCCGGGATCTCGATCGGCCACAACGAACGCATCGCGTTCGGCCTGACGATCTTCCCGATCGATCAAGAAGATCTGTATGTGTACGACACGCGGCCCGACGCACCGCAGGAATACCGATACGGCGATCGCTGGGAGCCGATGACGACGCTGAACGAATCCATTGAGGTGCGCGATGCGCCGGCACAATCCGTGGAACTGAGGTTTACTCGTCACGGTCCCGTCATATTCGAGGATCGGGAACACCACCGAGCGTATGCCGCGCGCGTCGCATGGCTCGAACCGGGGATGGCGCCGTACTTCGGCAGTGTCGAATACATGCGAGCGCAAAATTGGGACCAGTTCGTCGCCGCTTTGAATCGTTGGGGCGCGCCGTCGGAGAACCAGGTGTACGCCGACGTCGACGGCAACATCGGTTACAAACCGGCCGGCCTCTTCCCGCGCCGAACGAATTGGGACGGCTTGTTGCCGGTGCCCGGCGACGGACGCTACGAATGGGACGGATTCTTCGACATGGACGCGCTGCCGCAAGAGTTCAATCCGGCGCGCGGGTTCGTCGCGACGGCCAACGCCATGAACTTGCCCGAGGACTACCCCATCAACGCGCGTCGCATCGGCTTCGAATGGTCGGCACCGTGGCGCGCACGCCGCATCACTGAGGTACTCGAGGCCCAACCGCATCACACCTTCGCCGACTCGTTGGCGCTGCAGCGTGACTACACATCGACCTTGGCGCTGGAACTCGTTCGGCGCATACCAACGACCGACAACGACGAGGCGGCGAAGATGCTGCGCGAATGGAACGGCGTTTTGTCGCCCGATTCGGCCGCCGCTGCGCTTTACGTCGTCTGGTACAACAAACGTTTGAATCCCGCGCTTGCAGCGTGGGCTGCGCCGGCGGATGCGGTACCGTTGATTCAACCGATCGACTCGCTCGCCGCACTCGACCTGATCGACTCGGATCGCCCCGCGACGACGCCGTTGATCGAGAACTCTCTACGAGCGGCATGGGCGGACACGCGCGCATTGCTCGGCCCGGACCCAGCCGCGTGGCGTTGGGGGACGCTGCACAAAACCGCGTTTCGACATCCGCTCGGCGATCGACTTCCGCAAGGAGCGATGAACGCATATTCGCGCGGCGGCGACGGTACGACTCCGAACAACACGTCCTTCGACGGCGCCGACTATTCGGTGACGTCGGGCGCCTCGTGGCGGATGGTGCTCGATGTCGGGAATTGGGACGCCGCCCAGATGACGAACGCGCCCGGGCAATCCGGCGACCCGCGCAGTCCGTTCTATTCGAACCTGCTGGAGGGATGGTCGAACGATCGCAGCTTTCCGCTGCTCTATTCGCGCACCGCCGTGGACGGCCACGTCGTGAAGATCATTCGGCTTTTGCCGCCGTGATCGTGACGCGCCACTCCGGTCCGGATGCGACGCGATAGGTCGACGCGAAGTCCTTCTGGTTCAACGCGAACGCGACCATACCGACGCTGTTCGCATACAGCAGAGGATGGCCGAGCTGCACGTCGCCGAACGTATGGACGTACGGCACGGTCAACGTCACCCGCGCTGTACCCCCTTCGTCGATCTTCACGTTTACGCGATCGCCGCTGCGAATGTTCAATGTCGCGAGCATTTCGGCGGGAATGTTGGTCCATACGTTGCCGTATTGCGGATCGAGCACCGGGATGCCGCCGACCAACGCGCGATCGGCCACGCGCGCTTTCTCGTACGCGATCGTGACGAAGCCGTCTTGCAGCGGCCCTACGGCGTCGAACTTCAGTTTGCCGCTCGCGAGCAGCGCGCCGACATACGAGTACACATCACGGCCGTGGAAGGTGTACGAACCTTCAGAGCCCGGCAATCGATTGCGCGTTTCGTCGATGTCGCGAATTGCGCGGATGCCGATTCGCTCCGCCACCAACGTCAACGTGCCGTTGTCCGGCGTCACCACCGTTTGGCCGCTCTTCAATTCGGCGACGATCGATTTGCGCGACGTGCCCACACCGGGATCCACGACCGACACGAACACGGTGTCTTCGGGCCAATAGTCGATCACCGCATTGAGCCGATACGCCGCCTCCCACACGTTGTAGGCGGGAATCTCGTGCGTCAGCTCCTCGACGATCAAATCACGATCGACCTTCCGAATGACGCCATGCATCGCAGCGACGGCTTGATCCTTCACGCCGAAGTCGGTCTGTAAGACGACGATGCCGGGTTTGTCGCCGGCCGTAACCGTCGGCGCGCCGAAGCTCGCAGCAACAGCGATGACTGACGCGAAGAAAAAGGGGAATTTCGACATGCGCGCGACGATACCGGAACGACCCCGTCATTGCGAGGCGGCACCCACGAACCTAGACTCCCGAACGATGAACGAGCATGACGACAACGACGTACCGGCGCATCACGACGCGCGGGTTCGCCTCGTGTGGGAGCTACTGGTTTTCCATGCGAAGCTCGCCGTGGAAGCACTGCGCGATTTGTTCCTGAGTCCGATCTCGATCATCGCCGTGATCGTCGGTCTCGTAGCCGGCGGTGACCGGCCGGACGTCTACTTTCGTCGCGTACAACGCTTCGGGCGCCGGTCCGATCTATGGATCAACGTGTTCGGGACGCGGCACCGCGGTCCTTCCGCAGACCAAATGGTGAAACCGCTCGAGGAAACCCTACTCGCGCATACTCGGCGCGGCGGGCGACTCGAACGCGGAACCGAACACGTGAATCAGTTGCTGGATGCGGTGAACCGTAAACGCCCCTCGCCGCCCAACGATCAGCGTTGAGCGCGGCGCCGTCTAGGCGCCTGAAGCGATACCCATCTCGTCGGCCGTCGCGAAGCCTTCGCCGTGCAGGCGCAGGTTGCACTGACCATAGATGTTGCCGAGACCGTCGAGCACGAAGCGGCTGAACAGATCTTGCACGATCTCGATCGACGCGTGATCGAGCTTCAGACTTCTGCACGACACCACGAAGGCGCGCGCAACACGACGCGGCGCGATCGGAATGTCGTGACCCCCTTTGAACGGACGTCCCGTCGCGACTTCGGCGCGCTCAGCGATGCATTGGAGAACGCCGGAGAAGTGCGAACTGCTCTTCTCCGCCATCCGCATGATCAATTGATCGAGTTCATGGCCCGTCGCGACTTCCGTGTCGTGGGACTCGTCCTGATCGAACCAGAGACCCCGGTAGCGATCCATCGATCGCGCGAATGCCTTGACGAGGCCCGTTCGCCGAAAACGAAGTTCACGCATCAGGTCGAAGCAGCGCCGACGCTGGCCTTCATCACCGGTCCGATATGCCAGCTCGAAGAGTCCGTCTTCGATGTTGCTGTAGAACCCGTCGATCAGGCGCAACAGTTCGCCCGTGACGTTGTGATGTAGCGCGTTGAGCACCGATTCGGGGTCTCTCCGCTGATCATGTCCGGTGGCCATGACCCTCCCTTCGGACTGTCAAACTCGATCGGAGGTGAGTCTATGGCGACGAGCGGTCGAATAGATTGATCGGCTGGTCAGTGCCGACGTGAGGTCGGTCACGAAGCGACAAAGTCTGCTCAAAGCCGCGACAAATGACCCCGATTTCGGTCGAAGGCCGTCGCGTAAGCCCGCGTCAGATCAGGACGATTCGGGCGTTCACCAAGCCCGATTCGTTCTGGCTGTCGATCGAGATCTGCTTCACCGAGACGTGACTGTCCTGCTCCAGCTGAGCGATCCAGCCGATCAGGGCGTTGAACGGCTGGTTCTGCAGGACCACCGAGACGCCGCCGCTGCCCTCCGGCTGGTAGCGGAGCAGCTGAATGCCGGCGTGCGCGGCGGAGTTGGCCACCGTGGTCAGCAGCGACCCGGATTCGCGCGCGCCATCCGCTCGCTGGCCCTTATCGCGCGCTTCCTTTTCATGGAGCTTCATCCAATCGACGACGGCCAGCTGCCGGCGATATTGCGCATCGGCGTTCGAGCTCCACTCGTCCAAGGGCCGCCAAATGCCGATGTACAGAATGACCACGGCCAGAAACGCGATGAGGCCGGTCACCATCGTGCGCTCGTTGGCTTCCAGCGTTGCAAACCAACGCCCGGCCGCAGACGCGTGAAACGCGGTCTCTACGCGACTCCACACCTCAGGTGCTCCTCAGACGGATGCGCGCGTGAACCTGTTGGTCTTCCTGCTCAGCCGAGCTGATGTCGACCGTAACGCCTTCGTTGGTCCACGCCGTCTTCAACGCTTCGAGCGCGTCGAACCCTTTTACCGCGACCTCGGCGCCGAGTTCGGCGCGCCCGTCGTTGAACGTGATGCTGCGCAATTGAGCGCCGGGGCTCGCAGAGAGGCCCGACGCGAGGTGGCCGAGCAGCGATAGGAACGTCGACTGCGAGGTGCTCCGACCGCCGAGACGATCCGACATCTGCTTGTACAAGTCGGGCTGCAGCCGCTGATCATTCGGGAAGTAGCTGCGATACAGCGTCTGCGCCTCGGCGCTCAGGACGCTCGCGCGATGCGACGCCCATGCACCGCGCACCGCTTCACCGATCACCAGAACCAACACCCAGACGGCTACGAGCGCGGCTGCAGTGCGCCACCGCATCCATGCATCGCTGGCTTGCTTCGGCGGGGCAAACTCGCCTTGCAAGAGGTTGATCGCCGCCGGCTTGCCGGGGAACGCCGCCGCCAGATACGCAAGCGCAGTGACGTCGCTCTCGGTCTCCGCCCACTGAATCGGATGTTCCGTCGCTTGCGCGACTTCGGCACGCATGAGCTCCGGAACCTGGCCGTTCACCGCGATGAACCGCACGCCGGTCTCGGTCGCCCCGCTCGCCAACGATTCGAGCGCCATCTTCAACACGTCTGATCCGATCGCCGCGGTCTGTTCGACCGATCGCACCAGTACGCGCTCGTTATCGAACAGCAACGCCACTTCGCCGGGCTCGACCGACAGCAACGCAGCGTCCGTGGTCGCGTGGATCGGAGCGAATCCACCCGTCGCGAGCGCCTCGAGCCAAGCAGCAAGCACGCTACGCTCGATCAGCATCACGTCGACGGGCGCATCGCGTTTCACCTGACCCGCGGCGAGATGCATTGTGTCGATGTCGCCTGCGATGAATTCCTCGACCACGTACGGCAACGCTCGACGCATTTGACCGACGCTGCGGCCGGGCACCGTGCAACGTACCGACAAGCAGTGCTCCGACGGAACGAGCAGCACGACGTCCGTCGGTTCCTGAAGTTGCTTGAGATCGACGAGGCGTTCGAGCATCGAGAGATCGCCGGCGCCTTGGCTGACCAGCGCATTCGTCCGATCGAGCAGCAGCCATTCGAGCACCGCAATACGATGCGGGTCGCTCGCTTCGGTTCTGACGATTCGGATGAACAGACGCATCAGTTCATTTGGTCCTTGGCTCGCTCGCGCGCGTTCTCGCCGTCTTGCGCTTCCTGCGCTTCGACGATCGACGGCAGGCGCTTGCCGAAATCGCGCGTCAACAACGTCACGTGGCCGGTCGTCGGATCGCGAAACACCACGCTCGTGAGCTCCGTGCGGAACCCGTCGATCTCGGCGCGCGCGTGGATCTCGAAATAGCTGCTCACGACCGCCATTGCGTCGGTGGCATCGCCCAGTTCGGGCACCTCTCCGACGAGCGCACTCACGTCTTCGTAGTGGCGCTGCGATTGTACCAGCGCTTCGGCCTGCGACGGTGTGACCCGCGTCGACAGCGACTCGATCACCGGCGCGTCGGCCGTGTTTACGTTGATCTTGAGCTGAGTGGTCGGCAAAGCGGCAACGTAAGGCATCAGGCGCGCATACCCATCCGCATCGAGCAATCCGAGCGCTGCGATCTCCGTCGGACTCGCGGCCGCTTGATTCGCCGTGCGATACGGCGGTGTTGCAACGAGGTAGGTCCCGTCTTCCGCGCCGAAGCCGGTCGCTTCCGAATCTGCGTCGACCCAATCGCGCCAGGCATCGGCGATCACAGGATCGAGGCCGAGCGCAGCCAACAGCGTCTTGAAGCGTTGGATGTTCTTGTTGGTTCCGGCCGGCGCGAGCGAATTGAGATTGAAGCGCCGGTTCAAATCGATGATCGAGATTTCGAGCGTACCTTCGTCGATGTCGAACGGCGTCATCGGGATCGCCCACGGTTCGGTTAGCGTATCGGACGTTCGACTCGCCGTTTGATTCCAATCGTCGAACAGGATCTGGCGCGCGAATGCCTCTGCGCCGAGCGCGTAAGCGAGCGATTGATCCGCGCGAATCATTTGCCGCGTCTGCGCGACGACGAGCGCTTGGTGCGTCATCAAGTGATACATCAGCGCCGTGACCAAGGCGACGATCAGCAAGATGCTGATCAGCGCTACGCCGCGCTGGCGCCGCGCTTTCATGTCGACGGCGGCGGCGGCGTCGCCGATGCCGGCGGAACGTCCCAGAGCCGCGTGATCTCGCCGAACGGTTTCACTGTGACGCGCACCAAGATGCCGGCGAGGTTCGTCGATGGATCGCTGCCCTGGTCGCCAACCAACGGCCAAAACGCGTGCTCATTGCCGCTCGCATCCACTGCGCTGACCTCGAGTGCGGTGACGTCGTGCAGCAACTCCTGGACGACCGGCTTCGTATCCTCGGCACGATCGAGCACGTTCCAATAGTAGCGATACAACGTCTCGTCGTGCGCGATGTATGCGACGCGTTGCAGTTCGCTGCGATGTTGGTTGAGCGGATTGCGCCAGCCGTCGTGCGTCAACTCGATGCCGATCTCGCTGCCGAGCCGCATCGTCGGCAGCGAGTCGCCCATTTCGTCGCGGACCGAGCGCGGCGCCATTTCCAAGATGTCCCGCTGCATCATCATCATCGCCCGCTGCACGTCCGCGAGTCGCTCGCCGCGTTCGATCGCCGCTTTGTGCACGTCGAGCACGCGCATCACCATTTGGCTCGACATCAACCCGAGCACCGCGAATACCGCGAGTGCGACGAGCATTTCGAGCAGCGTGAATCCGCGCGGCGACTGCATGACTCAATACCGGCCGACGAAACCCGTCATCTTTTGCACCGGCGTCGTCGGCGCGTCCGCGTTGGAGATCGTGATATCGGCGCGGCGCAACATCGGATTCGATGTCTCGCTCGTCTTCACTTCGACGCGCCATTCCCGCCCGCCCATCTCGACCTGATGCGTGATCGTACTAATCGGGATGTCCGCGTCGGTGTTCATGCGCGAGATTCGAAGCATCGCCATCTCGTTCTCGGCGAGCCAGGTCGCGAGCGTGCGCTCCTCGAGAGCACCGAGCTGGCGGATGGTGTCGCCGCTGCGTGTGTACACCGTCGTCGCGACGACCGCGAAGATCGCGACCGCGATCACGAGCTCGATCAGCGTGAAGCCGCCGTGCTTCTGCTTCACGCGCGGCGTTGTGCGGTCGTTCGGGAGACGCCGTCGGACGAGACGCGCCACGGGTCGGACTTCCATTGCGGAGTGATATCGATGTCGAACGGCGTTTGTTCGCCGCTCGAGAACAATACGATGTCCGGCACGTTGTCCTTCGATTTGTCGCCCGGCAACGGCACGGCATCGACCTGCACCGACAACGTCATGTTCTCGATCGATCGTTTGCGAAACGGACCGTCCTTTTGCTGGAGCCAACGATGGTTCGGCTCGTCGAGCACCAAAAACTGGTAACCGTTCGGCGCGACGGCAACGCCCCACTCCTCGTTCCGCTGAATGGCCTGCGATCGCGCCATCTCGATCAGCACCGCCAGCCGCTCGGCTTCGGTCCGCAGGTTCTGTTCCTTGTCTGCGCCGACGAATCCAATGACAACCGCGCTCGCGAGAATGCCGATGATGACCACGACCACGAGCATCTCGATGAGCGTGAACCCGCGGGCGGCCGGCATGGCCGACTACATCGCCTCGTAGTGCACGTCGGCGTTCTTGCCCTCGCCGCCTTCGGCGCCATCGGCCCCGAGCGAGTAGAGATCAAAGGTATCGCCGTTGTTGACGTAGACGATGGGGTAACCCCAGGGATCGGTCGGCACCTTTTTCAAATAGCCGTTCGGGTTGTAGTTCTTCGCCTCGGGAAAGCCGCTCGGCTTCGTCACGAGCGCCTGCAGGCCTTGGTCGGTCGACGGGTAGTGGAAGTTGTCGAGCTTGTACATCTCGAGCGCGTTTGCGACAGAACGCAGGTCGTTTTTCACCGCGGTCGCGCGCGCCTGGTCGTCGCGACCGACGACGTTCGGAATGATCAGCGCGCCGAGGATGCCGATGATCACCACGACCACCATGATTTCGATCAACGTGAAACCGGACGAGTGTGCACGCATTGCTAGGTCACCAATTTGTTCATGCTCAGAATCGGAAGCAGGATCGCGAGTACGATCAACATCACCAAGCCCCCCATGATCAACAACATTGCGGGTTCGAACAGCCGCACCAGCGTGGTGACGAGCCTTTCGAGCTCCTGCTGCTGATAGTCCGCGACCTTCGCGAGCATCGTGTCGAGTTCGCCGCTCGCCTCGCCGCTCGCAACCATGTGCAACATCATCGGGGGGAACTGTCCTGCAGATTCGAGTGCTACGCGCAGGCTCGTCCCCTCGCTGACGCGCCGTGTCGCGTCCGTTAGACGTTTCTTCAACCAACGGTTTTCGACGACCTCGGCTGCGATCGTCATCGCTTCCACCAGCGGTACGCCGGACAACGTCAGAATACTGAGCGTGCTCGCGTAGCGGCTGGAGTTGTTCGCGCGCGTGATGCGTCGGACCAAGGGCGTCTCGAATTTGCGCCGGTCCCACTCGAGCCGGAATTCGGGCTGCTGCGACAGCCAGCGCACGCCGAATGCAGCACCCGCGACGAGGATCACCAACAGCCACGCATAGCCGCGTACGAATTCCGATGTCGCGATCAACGCCGACGTCAGCCACGGCAATTTCTGCCCGGTATTCTCGAACACGTGCACGATGTCGGGCACCACATAGACCAAGAGCGCACCGACGATCGCGATCGCCAACAAAAACAGAATGACCGGGTAAAAGAGCGCCATCTGCACGTTGCGCGTCGAGTCGTAACGCCGCTCGGTGTACGTCGCGAGATTCTCCAGCACCGAGTCCAAGTGACCGGACTGTTCACCGGCCATCACCGTCGATCGATACAACTGCGAGAACGCGTTCGGAAACTCGCTCATGCTCGACGCGAGCGAATGACCCTCGAGTACCCGGCTGCGAATACCCATCACGAGCGCGCTGATGTGGCCCTTCTCGGTCTGCTGCGCCACGGCTCGCAGTGCTTCTTCGATCGGTAGCGACGCCGCGAGCAACGTCGACATTTGGCGCGTGAACAATGCGAGATCGAGCGCGGACATGCCGCGCCGCCAGCGCCAGCGCAGGCCCGTTGGGGCCGAGCCGCGTTCGGACGCCGCGTCGACCGACAGCGGCACCAACCCTTGATCGCGGAGGATCTGACGGATTTGCCGGCCGCTGTCGGCCTCGATGACACCCTTGCGCTGGCGTCCGTCCGCATCCAGCGCGATGTACTCGTACGCTGCCATGAGCGCTAGTCTTCCAGCGTGACGCGCAGAACTTCCTGAACCGTCGTGATCCCGCTCAGCACCTTGTCGCGAGCATCGTCGCGAATGCTCGGACAGGACTTACGAACGACGCGCGTCATCTCTTGCTCCGAGGCGCGGTCGTGGATGAGCTCGCGCAATTCCTCGTCGACGACGACGAGCTCGTAGATCCCGATCTGTCCGCGGAAGCCGCTGTGGCCGCACGCCTCGCAACCGACGCCGCGGAAGATCATCGGCGCGCGCGCGTACTCGATGCCCAGGAACTGGCACTCGAAGCTGTCGGCGCGAACCTGCTCGCGGCAATCCATGCACAGCACGCGGACGAGGCGCTGGGCGAGCACACCGACCAAGCTCGTCGCGATCAGGAACGGCTCGACGCCCATGTCGACCAACCGTGTGACCGCTCCGATTGCCGTATTCGTGTGCAACGTCGACATGACGAGGTGACCCGTCAGACTGGCTTGCACGGCGACGTCCGCAGTTTCGACGTCGCGAATCTCTCCGACCATCACGACGTCGGGGTCCTGCCGCAGGATCGCCCGCAAACCGCGGGCGAACGTCATGTCCGCCTTGTTGTTCACTTGCGTCTGGCCGATGCCCGGCAGGTTGTATTCGATCGGATCTTCGACCGTCAGTATGTTGATCGTCGCGCTCTCGAGTTCGGCGAGGCTCGAATACAACGTCGTCGTCTTGCCCGAACCGGTCGGCCCGGTCACCAGAAAGATACCGTGCGGTTTGCGCACGACGTGGCGCAACCGCTCCAATGTCTTATCGGACATGCCGAGATTGTTGAGGTTCAGCCGGTCGGCCTGTTTGTAGAGCAAGCGCAGAACCACCCGCTCGCCGTTGCTCGCGGGCATCGTCGATACCCGCACGTCGACTTCGCGGCCGCCGATGCGCAGCGAAATTCGGCCGTCCTGCGGCACACGCTTCTCGGCGATGTCGAGTTTCGCCATGACCTTGATCCGCGAAACCAACAGCGGCGCGAGGGCACGCTTCGGTCGCACCACCTCACGCATCACGCCGTCGACGCGAAAGCGCACCACCAACTGCTTCTCGAACGTCTCGATGTGAACGTCGGACGCATTCTCGCGAATGGCCTCGGCGAGTAACGCGTTGATCAACCGGATGATCGGCGCATCGTCTTCCTGGTCGAGCAGGTCCTCGGTTTCGGGAACCGAGTCGGCGAGGCTCGCGAGATCGAGCTCGTCGCCCATGTCTTCGACCATCTGCCGCGCTTCCGACGAATCGCGCGAATACGCGACCGACAGGATCGATTCGAATTCCTCATCCGAGACATGGCGCAGCGCGATCGGCGCGGCGGCGAAGCGGCGCACCTCGGCGAGCACCTTCAAATCGGGTTGTTTACGGTACGCGACGTCGATCGGCACGGAGCCGTCTGTCGTGGTGATCGCGACACCGAATCGCCGGGCAAACGTAAACGGCAGCAAAATCGGCCGCGTTTGGGTGTCCGGTTCGAGTACTTGGCTCATACGAGTTCGCCGCCAGATCGTGCATCCCGCACGAAAGCGGGCGTGATCATATCAGCGCGTTCCACACGGTCCTATGATCGGCTCCCGAATCACGCATCGCGTGTCGATTTCGTGACCCACGTCACGAACGTTCGGGATGTCCGACACAGACTGCCATTCGTCGGCTTGTCCGATCGCTGTGATATGATCGCGCCGGCTTCGCAAACCACCGCACCTTTGTTAAAGCAAAATCCCGAGTTCATCTTGGGGCTCTTCCAAGAGCAGTCAGTCCCTTTGTTGAAATACCTCACGTCCCGCTTCAGGGACCGCGAAGACGCAGCGGAGATCGCCCAGGAAGCGTGGCTGCGGATGCACCGGCTGGAGCATCCGGAAGAGCTTTCGAATCCAAAGGCATACCTTTTTCAGATGGCGTCGAACATTGCGGTCGACCGCGCACGCCGGCACGCGCTCGAGTTGCGGGTCTGCCGTGACGAATTTGCGACCCTCGACGAAGGTCTGCCGTCGGCTGAACGATCGGTCGCCGCGGAGGAGTCGATCGACCTCATCCGCGCGGCGCTCCGCGATCTGCCGGCCGATTGCCGCCAAGCCTTCGTTCTGCACCGCGGACGCGACATGTCGTATCCCGACATCGCTCGTCAAATGGGCGTGTCGACCAGCATGGTCGAGAAGTACATCGCCCGAGCCCTCAAGCACCTGCGCGACAAGCTGAGCGTCTGACACGACCAAATCGCCGCGGCCGCTGAGGGGAGCGTCGACAGAATCGTCATACTAGAGGCCTCGCTATCGCCATCGGCGCTGCGAGCGCAAGACTGGGGTGACGAGGCAATTGGTGACCGAACGCGGCGAACGCGACGAAGCAATCCAGTGGATCGTGCGATTGCGCGCACACGACGTCACTGCAGAGGACCGGGCACGCTTCATCGAGTGGCTTGCCGAAGCCGACCATCGCCGCGAATTCGACGCGCTATTGCGCATTTGGGAGCGACTCGCGGCGATCGCGCACCTCGAGCCGTGATGCCCCGCCGACTGACCCAACGAACGTCAGCGTCTCGGGAGCACGCCGCCCGGTAGAGGCGGCGCTTGTGCGAGGCGGCGCTTGTGCGTCGAGCGCTTCTTCTTTACCGTTCCGCAGATTTTTTTCGCAGGGTGCCACGGTGGATTTCGTCGGTCGTCACGTCTTGTCGGTGGATCAGTTCGACCGGGAGGCGATCGATCAAGTCTTCCGGATATCCGACGAGATGGCGCCGTACGCGCAGCGCAAGCGCATCACGCGGGTCCTCGAAGGCGCAATCCTCGGCAACATGTTTTTCGAGCCGAGCACGAGGACGCGCATTTCATTCGGGTGTGCATTCAACTTGCTCGGCGGTGACGTGCGCGAGACGACCGAGGTCAAGGCGTCATCGCTCGCGAAGGGCGAATCGCTCTTCGACACTGCGCGCGTGTTGTCCGGTTACAGCGACATCATCGTCATGCGCCATCCCGAAGCCGGATCCGTCGCCGAATTCGCTTCGGCGAGCCGGGTGCCCGTCGTCAACGGCGGCGACGGCCCCAACGAGCACCCGAGCCAAGCGCTGCTCGATCTATATACGATCCGCAAGGAAATGGAGACGCGCGGGCGCGGTATCGATCGCCTGCGCATCGCGATGATCGGCGACCTGCGCTACGGCCGCGCCGTCCACTCGCTGTGCAAGTTGCTCGGCAAATTCGAGCACATTCAGTTCAATTTGGTGTCGCCCCCGGGCCTGGAAGCCCCCGACGAGATCGTCGAGGGGTTGCGCCGAGCCGGGCACCAAGTCGCCTTGATGCACGAGTTGGCCGACGGCATCCATCACGTCGACATCCTTTACGTGACACGTACCCAAGAAGAGCGTTTTGCGAGCCAAGAGGAAGCCGATCGCTACCGCGGCCTCTTCCGTCTCAATCAAACCGTGTACACGGAGAACTGCGAGCCGAACACGGTGATCATGCATCCGTTGCCGCGCGACTCGCGCGCGCAAGCGAACGAGCTCGACGCGGACCTCGATCAGAACCCGAACCTCGCGATATTTCGCCAGACCGACAACGGCGTGTTGCTGCGGATGGCGCTGTTCGCCTTGATCCTCGACGTCGCCGACGAGGTTCACAACCACGCGCGACCGGTCACGTGGTACACGGCGAAACGCATCCCGCGTCGCTGACTGCTGCAGCGCCAAACAGATACGGCGAACGCAGAAAAAAAAGCCCGCTGCTGCGGGCCTTTTCGTGTCCCCCTCGC
>DASRZO010000236.1:0-11630 GCA_035686405.1 Pseudomonadales bacterium
ACGCCGGTCGGTTTACCACCGCGGCGCGGCCGAGGATCAACGTTGCGCGATCTCGACCGTCGGCAACGCGCGCATGCGGTCGCGCAGGGCCTCGGCAGTGGCCGATTGCTTCAGCCACGCGTCGTAGGCATCGACGACGGCGCCGAAGTCGACGTGGCGGGAGTCGGTCACGCCGCGGCCGCCGCTGCTGCCGGGGCGACCCGCGGCACCTTCGTTACCGGCGGACTGGTTGTTCTGCGAACCGCGCACGCTCCTGCAGCCGGCGCCGCCGCGGCCGCCGGGGCCGCCGCGGCCGCCGACGCCGGGATGGCCCTCGGTCGCCACGACCGTCGGTTGCGCGGTGCTGTACCACACCGTGATGACGCCGCCGGAGCCGCCGTTGCCGGCGTCGCCGCCGTCGCCGCCGGTCTTGCCGCGCTCGGCGAGTCCGAATCCGCGCGGGCCGCAGAAGCCGGCCCGCCCGGGCGCCCCTGCGTAACCTCGTTGGCCATCGCCGCCTTTGCCGCCGCGAGCGGTCAACGTCGTATCCGTCGGATCCGCCGTGGCGACGTAGATCGATCCCGCGTTCGAGCCGTCTTGACCGTGCTCGCCGGCGGCGCGGCCGTTGTGTCCGTCGGCGCCGGAGACGTCGAATGCGCCGTGCACGATGTGCGGTGCGATGACGGTGAGTTCGCCCGCCGGCACCCAAATGCGGCTGTTGGGGGCGAATTCGATCTCGTTCGCGATCAGCACCGCGGGGCTCGAGAGCAAGACCTGGCCCGATACGCGAATTTTCTTCGCCGTGATGACGGGACCGGCGGGGAGATCCTTCGGTTGCGCGGCATCGAGCGTGATCTCTTCGATCGGTGCGTCGATCTTCGCGATCAGGTTCGTTTGCGAATCCGGCGTCGTCGGCCACGGAATCAGCACGATCAGCCACAAGATGCTGAGGATCCCGAGCGCGACCGGCCACGGATGCGCGACCACGAAGTCGCGCAAATGCTCGAAGCGGGTGTAACTGCTCGGTCGTGCCACGATGGCCGGTTTCGAATCGATCCGGATCGCCGCATTGAAACGCTTCGTGCGCCGACTTACCGCGATCGATCGCACAGACCGCGCGGCGATGTGACGCGTTTCGCGGACGGCGCGCGCTCGTCGTATAGTCCGGCGACGTCGTCGGGGAGGAGCGCGATGTCGGTGCGATGCAACAAACCGTGGCAGGCGATCGATGCGGCCGCGCTCGAACGCTTGCCGGGCCAGCTCGGCGTGTTCGAACTCGCGGATGCGACCGAGCGCGTGATCTTCATCGGCCGCGCCGATGCGCGCAGCTTGTTCGGCTTGCGCAGCGAGGTCGCGCGGCACGCGAAGGCGATCGCCGCCGCGACATCCTTCCGCTTCGAAGTCACGACGGCGTACCACACGCGGTATCTCGAACTGCTGATGGCGCACCGCGCCGACCACGCCGGGCTGCCGCAATACAACGAACCGATGCCGACGCTCGGTCGGCTGTCGCCGGGGTGAGACATGAATCTGACGCTGACGGCCGAACAGGATCTGATCGTCGCGATGGTGCGGCGCTTCGTGCGCGAGGAGATCGTGCCGCTCGAACTGAATCTCGATCCCGATGCCGACGAACTGCCGCCCGCCGACCGCGAGCGGTTGGTCGCCAAGGTGAAGGCGATGGGTCTGTACGGCCTCGACATTCCGCCGGAATACGGCGGGCCCGAGATCGATCTGGTGACGCGCACGTTGATCGCGATCGAAACGTCGCAGCATCGCGCCGGCCTGTATGCGCCGTGCTACGGCGTGTTCGGCGGTGCCGGCCTCGCGCAATTGTTCGAAGCGAACGACGACCAGAAAAAGCGGTATTTGGAGCCGATGCTGCGCGGCGAGAAGCGCGGTTTCTTCGGGCTAACGGAACCATCCGGGGGCAGCGACCCGGCGCGGGCGATCCGCACCCGCGCGGTACGCGACGGCGACGACTGGATCATCAACGGCTCGAAGATCTTCATTTCCGGCGCCGATCGCGCGCACTTCGGCCTCGTCTTCGCGCGAACCGACGCAGAGAAGGGCCGCGGCGGCGTGACGTGTTTCATCGTCGACACCAGTACGCCGGGTTTCCACGTGCGCAGGATCGTTCACACGTTGCGCGCGGCGCGATATGCGACGGAATTGCAGTTCGAAGACATGCGCGTGCCGAGCGCGAACATCCTCGGCAAGCTGAACGGCGGTTTCGCAATCGCCAACGATCGCTTGTCGCGGCAGCGCATTCCGTACGCGGCGGGTTGCATCGGCGTTGCGATCATCGCGCACGAGATGGCGGTCGAGTATTCGAAGCAGCGCGAGACGTTCGGTGCGCCGTTGTCGAGCCGTCAGGCGATTCAGTGGATGTTGGTCGACAACGAGATCGACATCGAGAATGCGCGGTGGCTGACGCTGGCGGCGGCCGATCGCGCGGAGCGCGGCGAGGATTTCCGCAAACAGGCCGGCATGGCGAAGCTCGTCGCGACCGAAGGCGCGAGTCGCGTCGTCGACCGCTGCATGCAGATCTACGGCGGTTACGGCGTGACGAAGGACTTCCCGTTCGAGCGTTGGTATCGCGAGATGCGCATCCGCCGCATCGGCGAGGGACCGAGCGAAGTGCAGCGGCACATCATCGCGCGGGACATTCTCGGCGAATCGTTGCGCTGACGAATACGCGGTTGCTTTGGCCGTGCGCACGTGCGGCGGCCCGTGCGGCTCGGGCACGCAGGTATCGGGGTTCGGCCGGGAGCACGTTTCGCAGGACGCTCCGAGGCATGGATGCCGAGGAGCAGCTACATGGATGTACTCGCCGCGTGTCCTGCGAAACGTGCTCCCGGCCGAACCCCGATACCGATCCCTGCATCAGCGTCCGTCTCGGCAGAGCCCGTCGCTGTATCAGCGTCGTCTCTGCATCAGCGTCCGTCCCCGCATCAGCGCAACGGCGCCGCGAAGAAGTCGAAGAACGCCCAGAAGATGACGCTCGACACGATCAGCGTCAGCAGCGTCACCGGCGTGCCGCGGCGCAGCCACAGTCCCGGCGTGATCGCGAGACGTGCATCGCCTGTTGCGCGCGCGAGCCGCTCGGACAGCGTCACGACGTAGACGTTCGCGGTCGATCCGATGTGCGAGCCGTTGCCGCCGAGGCCGACGCCGACGGCGAGCGCCCAGAACAGCGGCGTCGCATTGAGTCCCTGCGCTTCGAGACCGAGCAGAATCGGGATCATCGCGGCGGTGAACGGGATGTTGTCGATCGCGGCCGACAGCAGCGCCGACAGCCACAACAGCACCAGCGTCGCCACGAGCGGATCGCTCGCGACGAACGGTCCGATGAATCGCCCGACCCATTCGAGGAAGTGGCTCTGCTGCACGCCGCCGACGACGATGAAAAGCGCAATGAAAAAGCTCAACAATGCGATTTCGACGTGTTCGAACGTCGCATCGAGACGCACGCCCTTCGCGAGAAACAACAGCAACGTCAGACCGAATGCGGCGACGACCCACGGCTGCCAGCCGAGGGCATGGTGTGCGACGAAGAGCACCAGCGTGACCGCGAGGGTCAGCAATGCGGCGATCCAGGTGCGGCGATCGCGGATCGCGCCTTCGCCTTCGAACGAAGTCGCGGCCGCCGGCGCCGACAGCTCGGTGCGGAACACGAAGCGAATCGCGAACAAGGTCACGAGCCACGCGACGAAAACGATGCCGGCCATGTGAATCGCGAACGCGTTGAAGCTGATTCCGGCGGCCGAGCCGATCATCAGGTTCGGCGGATCGCCGACGAGCGTCGCGACGCCACCGGTGTTCGATAGCATCGACGCGGCGATCAGATACGGGACCGGTGTCGTGCCGATCGCACGGGTGATCAGGATGATCAGCGGGCCGAAGATCACGATCGTGGTCACGTTGTCGAGCAGCAGCGACAACAGCGTGACCGCCGTCCCGAGCGAGGCGAGCAGCACGAACTGCCGCCCGCGACTCGCGCGTGCGAGGCGAAACGCGAGATTCTCGAAGCCGCCGGTCGGCAGCATGATCGCGACCATCGTCATCATGCTGCCGAGCAACAGCACGACGTTCCAGTCGATCGCCGCGAGCGCCTGCGCCGGTCCGTAGAAGCCGAAGATTTGACCCGCGACGATCATCGCGCCGGCGCCCGCCATCGCAATGCGCGTGCGATCGAATTGATGGACTTGCTCGGTGAAGATCGCCGCGAAGGTCGCCGCGAGGATGACCGCGGAGACGAGCATCGGCGTCGTCAGAGTCAGTTCGTTCATGTCGTAGACAGTCCGCAATCGCGGCGCCAGCGCGCGAATCGCGCCTCACGCTCGTCGTTGGAAATCGATGGTACGAAGGTACGGTCGATCGGGCGTGCGAGCGACGCCGCGCGCGCAGCGCCGATACCGAGCAATGCGCAGATCGCGGCGCCGAGCGCGCTCGCTTCCGGTACGGCGAGCCGTTCGATCGGGACGCCGAGCGCATCGGCTTGCAGCTGCATCAGCACGTCGCTGCGCGAGGCGCCGCCGTCGACGCGCGCCGCCGGCGCGAGCGATAGGTCCGGCGTCGCGCGAATCGCGTCGTGCGCTTCGCGCACGCGGAACGCGATGCCGTCGAAGATCGCGCGCGCGATGTGGGCGCGCGTCGTCGCGCGCGACAGGCCGCCGAGCGCCGCGTGTCGCGCGTGGTCGCCGTACGGTGTGCCGAGACCTTGCAGCGCCGGCAAGACGTACGCGCCGCCGCTATCGGCGACGCTGCCGGCGAGCGCCGACAAGCCTGCTGCGTCGCGCGCGAGCCCGAGTTCCGTGCACGCCCAATCGAACATCGCGCCCGCGGTGTTGACCATGCCTTCGATGCAGAACTCGCGCGCGCCGGCGCGCGTCCACACCACCATCGGATACGTGCCCGGCGCGAGCTTCATCTCGGCGCCGGTGTTGACGTCGAGCGTCGCCGACGTGCCGTAGGTGATCTTGCCGAGCCCCGGCCCCAGACCGCCTTGGGCGATCAGCGCGCTCTGCTGATCGGCCACGAGCGCCGCGATCGGTACGCGCGCTCCGAACGACGCGCCGGTCGAGCCGTGCACCGTCGCGGTGTCGCTCAGCGTCGGAAAGCGCGTGGGGTCGAGGCGCTGCGTCTCGATCAGCGGCGCGTTCCAAACGCCGGTGAAATAGTCGTAGTAGCCGGTCGCGCAGGCGTGGCCGTGATCCATCGCGTATACGGCGCCGTCGGAGAATCGCCAGGCGAGGTACGTGTCGACGTTGCCCCACAGAATCGATCCCGCGTTCAGCCGCTCGCGGCCGCGGTCGACGCCGTCGAGCACTGCCTCGAGTTTGGCCGCGGCGGTCTGGTGGCTGACGAGATAGCCCTGTTCGGCGAGTTGCGCGGCACGCGCCGCGCCGCGCATGTCCTGCCAACTCACCAGAGGGGCGAGCGGCGTACCGTCGGTGCGATCCCAGACGATCACGTTGCCGCGCTGCGCGCTGATGCCGAGCGCGGCGACGTCGGTGCGGCGCAGGGCGGCCGCTTCGAGCGCTTGGTCGACGACGCGCACGGTCGCGTCCCACATCGCGCCGACGTCCTGCTCGACGCGGCCCGGTGCGGGATGGCGCAGTTGCGCCCGTGCGAACGCACGGCCGCGCAGCCGCAGATCGGGATCGACGATCAATGCACGCAGAGTGGTGGTGCCGGCGTCGACGGCGAGTATCGGTTTCGTCATGTCCGTTGTGCCACGCAACGGACGCTATCGTGCCATCGGCGGCGGCGGCCGTGTCGGTTGTGCCGCCGCTCGATCTGTGATGAGCGGATCCGTGCCGGGCGGACCGGTACCGAGTGGATCTGCGCGGCCCGTTCCCGGCGCGCGGTTGTCGCCGCCGTGAGGGTGCGGCTCATTCGCCCGGCAGCAATACGCCCGGGTTGAGGATGCCGGTCGGGTCGAGCGCGGCTTTGACGCGGCGCAGCGTGGCGATGCCGGCGGCGCCGAGGTCGTGGTGCAAGTACGGTGCGCGCACGCGACCGATACCGTGGTGGTGGGCGATTCCGCCCCCCAACGCGGCTGTTGTCTCGAGAATGCGCTGCCAGCACGTTCGATAGCGGTCGGCCATCACGGCGCCGTCCTGCGGCCGTGCGGCGAACGAAAAGTACAGATTGAGACCGGACCGGTACGCGTGCGAGCTGTGTGCCGACGCATTCACGACGTCCGGCACTTCGTTCAACGCGGCGACGACGCCGGCGTACAAATCGGCGATGCGGTCCCACGGCGCCGAGACCTCGACGGTGTCGACGATCACGTTGCGCTCGAGGAACGCGCGCCAGTGCTGGACGGTGTTGCGATGGTCGAGCCAGCCCACGGCCGCGGCTGCCGCCACGCTGTGCAAACCCATCTTTTGCGCGAGCGCGCTGCTCGCCTCGAGTTCGATCCGGACGCGCGCGGCCGGACCCTCGTGGACCATGATCAACAACCCGTGTTCCGGCTTCGCGTGCGCCGCGAACGAACGCTGCGCCTCGATCGGGTCGTATTGACGCATCACCGGCGGCTGCCAACCGCGCTGAATCAATTCGCGTTGGAATTCGAAACCGTGCTGCATCGTCGGCACGGCGAACGCACTGTAGTCCTGCGCCTCCGGCTTGCGTCGTAGCGCCAACGTGACGCCGGTGACCACCCCGAGCGTGCCTTCGCTGCCGAGTAGGAGATGGCGCAGATCGGGACCGGCCGATGCACGCGGTGCCTTGCCGGCGTGGATCACGCTGCCGTCGGCGAGCACGGCTTCGATCGAGTAGACGATGTCTTCGATGTTGCCGTTGGCGGTGCTGAACTGACCCGACGCGCGCGTCGCGATCCAGCCGCCGACGCTGCTGACCGCGACCGATTGCGGCCAATGGCCGATCGTCAGACCGTGCGCGGCGACGTCCTCTTCGGCGTCGCTGCCGCGTTTGCCCGCGTCGAACGTCGCGAGCAGGTTCGTCGCATCGACGTGCCGGGTGCGCTGCATCGACGACAGATCGAGCAACACGCGCTGCGGATGCGCCAGCACGCCGCCGCACACGCCGCTGCCGAGCCCGAACGGAACCAATGCGACGCCGGCGATGCGGCAGGCGTTCACGGTTGCCGCCACGTCGTCGACGCTCGCGGGCCTAACGACGCAACGCGGGCGCGGCGCGGCGCGGCCCTGCAGGTCGTCGAGGTGGCTCAGCACCCAATAGTCGTGCCGCCGTTCGTCGAGGGTCGCGGCGTCGGTCAGGACTTTGGCCGTGCCGAGGCGGGCAGCGAGATCGGCGACGAACGCGTCGGTCACGCCGCATCTCCGAGCGCAGCGCGCTCGACTTCGCGCAAGGCCTTGCACGCGTCGATCTGCCGGTCGCGTTCGGCATCGGACCAACCGAGCAACGGCGCCATCGCGTCCGCCGCCGGTCGCAGCGCCGCGACGCCGTTGTCGAGGTCGAACCGCGCGCGCGCGCTGCGGCGGATCCAATAGTCTTCGAGGGTGACCGCGCCTTCCTTCAGCACCGCGTGGCGTGCCTCGGCCGCGACGCCGTCGCGCACTTGCACCGCTTCGCTGCCGTACAACATCGTCAGGCGTTCTGCTTGCGCGGTCGTGAGTCCGTCGGCGGTCAAGCGTTGCGCCAGTTGCGCCGGCGTTTCGCCGAGCGCGCCGCCGGGCAGCGACTCTTCGGCAGTGGTGCTGATCGGCCCGTTACGGCCGAGCCGCTTGATGCAGAGGTCGACGATCCGCTCCGCCATGCGCCGATACGCGGTCAGTTTGCCGCCGGCGATCGTGACGATGCCGGCCGGGCCTTCCATCACTTCGTCGCGGCGCGAGATCTCCGACGGGTTCTTCTTGCCGGTCTCGGCGATCAGCGGCCGCACGCCGGACCACAGGCCGACGACGTCGAAGCGGTCGAGCGGTGCACCGTGGAACGCGCGGCTCGCGGCGGTCAGCAGATAGTCGACGTCTTCGCTCGTGATCGTCGGCCAATACGCGCTGTCGGCGTAGAACGTGTCCGTCGTGCCGATATACGCGACGTCGTCGCGCGGCACGACGAATACGCCGCGTTTGTCGGCGGCGGTCATCGTGACGGTGTTGTTGATCGGTAAGCGGTGCCGCGACACCACCAAGTGAATGCCCTTCGACAACGCGAGCCGGCTCGGCGCGTCGCCGCGTTCGAGCTTGCGTACGTGATCGGCCCACGGACCCGCCGCGTTGACGATCACGCGCGCGCGCACCCGCGCGGTCGCGCCTTGGTTGAGTGGGTCGGCGACCACGAGCGCCTGCGCGATGCCGTTGGCGCACTCGATGCCGGTCACTTCGGCGTAGTTCGCGACGACCGCGCCGTGGCTCGCGGCGCCGCGTACGTTGGCGAGCGTCAGGCGGCCGTCGTCGGTGACGTATTCCGGATACACGATCGCACCGGACAGATCGCTGGTGTCGAGGCACGGCTCTTCGCGGCCGAGCTGCTCGTTGTTCCACAATTGGTGGCGATCGTCCGCTTCGACGCTGCCGAGTTTTTCGTACGTCCAGAGTCCGGTACGGAACGTCGCGATCGCGGCGCGGTTGCGCGCCGGCACGATGAACAGCGTTCGTCGGGCGAGGTGCGGGGCGATGTTGCGCACCGTCTTGCGCTCGAGCGACGCCTCGCGCACGAGGGCCATGTCGCCTTGCGCGAGATAGCGGATGCCGCCGTGCACGAGCTTCGACGAGCGGCTCGACGTGCCGGAGCCGAAATCGCGCGCTTCGACCAACGCGACTTTGAGACCGCGCATCGCCGCGTCGCGCGCGATACCGGCGCCGGTGATGCCGCCGCCGATGACGGCGACGTCGAAGGTGTCTCGTTCCAGTGTGCTGAAGAGGGCACTGCGATCGCGCAGATCGAGATCGGATGTACTCATGTGTCGGTAGCCGGCTCCGTTCGGCGTGGTGTTGCCGACCGTGCGGATGAAGGTGCGGCAGGCGATAGGCAAACGTACGGCGGCGATTATACCGACAGAGCGGTGGGGCGCTTCAGGCGATTCGGTCTCGTTTCCGCGCTCGCGCCCGCGTTTGGTGCACCGATGAATTGACTTGGCATGAGGTAGCTCGAAGAATCCGCGAGGCCACGTGACGTGAGGTGACGACGTGACTCGATTGACGTACAGCGAAGCCGAACTGATGAGCGATCACGCGTACGCGCGCCCGCACGTGATCGACGGCCGCCGCATGCACGGCGGCTTCGACGCCGCCGGCGTCTACATCCCGCCGCGCGCGAAAGGGCGCAACGAAGCGCTCGACGCGTGGACAGCGGCGCTCAGGCAGCGCGGCGGCGATCTATTCGCGGCCGACGCGTCGCTGTTGACCGGTGTACGGATGCCGAACGTCGAACAACAGCGGCTCTTGCTGCGTAACGGCTTGGGTCAGACCTTTTGGAACGGCTTGACGACCACCGGCAAGATCGAGGGGCGCGGCCGCATGATTGCCGAGATCAAGTTCCCCGACCTGCAGAAGCTCGTCAAAGAAGACATCTCGCAGATGGCGATCGGCCACCTGAGCAAAGGTCTGTTGGTCGCGCATGGTCTCGACGAAGGCGGTGAGCCTGACAAGAACGTCGGGGGGCACGACGTGATGTGGTTCGTCGCGCGCGATCTCGTGTTCGACAAAGACGCCTACCCCGACATCGAACCGCCGGCGAGCATCTCGCGTCCCGAAGCCGGCAAACGTTGGATGCCGGAGATCGCGCCGGAATACGAGGCGATGCTGTCGTTCCTGATGAATTTGCTGCTGATCGAATTTCGCGCGGAGATCGGTTTCGCGAACACGCAGAACGTGATGCGCACGCCGGATCTGTTCGCCGACCGTCGCGCAGCGGCGGAAGAGGCGGCGCAGATCATCGAGCGCATCCGCACCGACGAAGAAATCCACGTGCGTTCGCTGCGCTTGTACATCGGCGAGTTGCGCGAGCTCACGTTGAAGACCGTCGACGGCGGCGAGATTCGCGGCGCCGTGTTGATCGATCGCTTTTGGCGCGGCTTACTCGATTGGGCCACGGTCGAACAGCCGCGATTGGTCGCCGTGCAGCAGCACGAGTTGATCAAGGCGCGCATCCTCGCGCACCCGCAAGGCGAGCGCGTGTTGCGCGAGTTCGATGCGTTGTCGGATCTGCGGCCGGAGATCGCGGCGGCCGGCTGAGCGTCCGGCCCTACTTGCGATCTCCGTAGCTCACGCCCATGCCGGCGCGCGCGTCGCTCTGCACGCCGTACGGCGCGATGGGGTAGCGCAGGCCGTTCTTCGACAGCGCGTCCAGTCCGGCGATCACCTTCGGCAGGAATTTCGGCGGAATCGCCATCAACAGTTCGTCTTCCATCACGCCGCCGTAGCGGCGTTCGGCGAAGCACGGGATCGACAACGACGGCTCGCCGGTCGCGAGCGCGCGGCCCCACGAGTCGGCGCACGCCGATTCGCCGACGCAGCCCCAGTTCAGTTTCTTGTAACCAGTCCACTGTAAGCCGTTGATGAACAAGATCATCTGGGCCGGGGTCGCGTAGATCAGGCAGATGTCGGGCGGATTGAGCCGGCCGCTCGCGAGCGGGCTCACCGCCATCGCCTCGTAGCGTCCGAACGGCACGACGTCCATCGCATGCTGGTGCGCGCTCGACTCCTCGCGATTCGAGAACCACACGCCGGCCATGTTCTTGCCCGAGAGCCACTCGTCGCTGCGCGGATGCAAACCGATGACGGTCGAGCACTGCGCCCCGACGAGGTCGTCGGCGGTGATGCCGACGGTCCAACCGTTGCGTGTCGCTTGGCCGACGATTTGGTCGGTCGTGTGGATCGCGTTCGGGCGGCGGATCTTCGGAATCGCTTCCATGTCGGCGCGCTTCTCGAAGAGCTTCATGCCGATCGGCGTCGTGCGCAGGCGCAGCAGGCGGTTCAGATCGTCGACGAGGTCGGCCCACGCGAAGTGTGTTTGATCGGTCGCGATGACGGATGAAGCCATGATCGATGTCCGCGATTGAGGAGAGCGGACTTTAGCGCGCCGCACGCGCTCGTTCGAATCGCGCGATCGGCGGCAGCGGTCGAAAGTAACGCGCGCGAAACCTGGGTCGACGCTGCGACCTAGGCGCGCGGCCGCGGCGCGGGTTCACCGATGCGCGCAGATCCCTCGATTCGCAGAAGGAAACGCTCGATCGCCGCGAGCAATTCCGCCGGCGCGTCGAAATGCACCATGTGGCCGGCGTCGGCGATGCGCACGTGCTCGCCGTCGCGAAAACACGCCAAGCGTTCCGCGAGGTCGGCGTCGGCGTAGCGTCCGTCCCAGCCCTGAATCGGCATTTGCGCGGACCAGTAGGTGTGCGCGCGGCCGGCGGTCACGATCAGCGTCGGGCATTGCAACTGCTGCCAGCGCAGTCGGTTCAGCGCCGGATCGGTCGACAACCACGTCTGCCCGACGCGTTGATCGAATTTCCAGTACCGCTTGCCGTCGGCGGCGACGGCGGTGCCGTGATCGGCGAGCCACAGCGCGCGCTCGCGCGACAGCGCGGGGTTGTTGGCGTTCAGGCGCTCGGCGGCGAACTCGAGGCTCGGCAGCGGCCGCGAATGTTCCGGAATCTGCATCATCGCGAGCAGTTGTTCGCGCTGACCGATGCGCCGCAACTCGGGGTCGACTTCCTG
>DASRZO010000237.1:0-8725 GCA_035686405.1 Pseudomonadales bacterium
CTCGCGACGACGATCAAAGCCGCGAAGAAGATGGTCGAGCGCGAGACGGCGGAAGTCTGGGACATTCTCGCGGAGGTGATTCGCGAACACCCGGTGCTGCTGAACCGCGCGCCGACGTTGCACCGTCTCGGCATTCAGGCGTTCGAGCCGACGTTGATCGAAGGTAAAGCGATTCAGCTGCACCCGCTCGTCTGCGCCGCGTACAACGCCGACTTCGACGGCGACCAGATGGCCGTGCACGTGCCGTTGACGTTGGAAGCGCAGCTCGAATCGCGCGCGCTGATGATGTCGACCAACAACATCCTGTCGCCGGCCTCCGGCGAGCCGATCATCGTGCCGTCGCAAGACGTCGTGCTCGGCCTCTACTACATGACGCGGCATCGCGTCGGCGCGAAAGGCGAAGGCATGTGCTTCGCCGACGTCGGCGAGGTGTTGCGGGCGTATCGCACCGGCAAAGCGTCGCTGCACGCGCGCGTCAAAGTACGCATCATCGAGCACGTCACCGACGAAAACGGCAACGTGCGCGAAGAGCGTTCGCTGATGGAGACGACCGCCGGCCGAGCGCTCTTGTACGAGATCGTGCCGAAGCAGTTGCCGTTCGGTTTGGTCAACAAGCCGATGGACAAGAAGTCGATCTCGGCACTGATCAACGCGTGCTACCGCAACGTCGGCCTCAAAGAGACGGTGATCTTCGCCGACCAATTGATGTACACCGGCTTCGCGCAATCGACTGCGTCCGGCGCGTCGATCGGCGTCGAAGACTTCGTCATTCCGCAGCAGAAGGCGAAGATCATCGGCGACGCCGAAGCGGAAGTGAAAGAGATCGAGTCGCAATACGCGTCCGGTCTCGTCACGCAAGGCGAGAAGTACAACAAGGTCGTCGACATCTGGTCGCGTGCGAACGATCTCGTCGCGCGCTCGATGATGGATGGGATCTCGCGCGAGCGCGTCGTCAACAAGGAAGGCAAAGACGAAGAGCAAGCGTCGTTCAACTCCGTCTACATCTACTCCGACTCGGGCGCACGAGGTTCGCCGGCACAGATTCGGCAGTTGGCCGGTATGCGCGGCCTGATGACGCGGCCGGACGGCAGCATCATCGAGACGCCGATCATCGCGAACTTCCGCGAAGGTCTGACTGTGAACGAGTACTTCATCTCGACGCACGGCGCGCGTAAAGGCTTGGCCGACACCGCGCTGAAGACGGCGAACTCGGGCTACCTGACGCGCCGTCTCGTCGACGTCGCTCAGGATTTGGTGGTTACCGACATCGACTGCGGCACCCGCAACGGTCTGCACATCAGTGCCTTGATCGAAGGCGGCGACGTCGTAGAACCGTTGGCGGCTCGTGTGCTCGGTCGCGTCGTCGCGAACGACGTGCATGCGCCGGACGGCAAGACGCTGTTGATGCCGGCCGGTACGATGCTCGACGAAGCGTGGGTCGAACAGCTCGAGACGCTCGGCGTCGACGAACTCGTCGTGCGTTCGCCGATCACGTGCGATACGCGCCACGGCGTGTGCGCGACGTGCTACGGCCGCGACTTGGCGCGCGGTCACTTGGTGAACGTCGGCGAGTCGGTCGGCGTCATCGCGGCACAATCGATCGGCGAACCCGGCACGCAGCTGACGATGCGGACGTTCCACATCGGCGGCGCCGCGTCGCGGGCGACGGCGATCGACAACATTCAGGTCAAGCACGGCGGTGCCGTGCGCTTGCACAACCTGAAGACCGTGCAACGCGAAACGGGCGAGCTGGTTGCGGTGTCGCGGTCGGGCGAAATCGCGATCGCCGACTCGCAAGGCCGCGAGCGCGAGCGCTACAAACTGCCGTACGGCGCGGTGATCTCGGTCACCGAGAACGAGCACGTCGATGCCGGTCAGATGATCGCGCAGTGGGATCCGCACACCCACCCGATCATCACCGAGGTCGCCGGTAAGGTCGTCTTCCACGACATGGAAGAAGGCTTGTCGATCAACCGTCAGACCGACGAGTTGACCGGCCTCACCAACATCATGGTGCTCGACGCGAAAGACCGTCCGAGCGCAGGTAAAGACCTGCGTCCGGCGATCAGCCTCGTCGACGGCAAAGGCAAAGAGGTGTTCCTCGCGGGCACCGACGTGCCGGCGCACTACTTGCTGCCCGCGGACGCGATCCTGTCGCTCGAAGACGGCGAGAAGATCGGCGTCGGCGACGTCATCGCACGTATTCCGCAAGAAGGATCGAAGACGCGCGACATCACCGGCGGTCTGCCGCGCGTCGCGGATCTCTTCGAGGCGCGCAAGCCGAAGGAACCCGCGATCCTCGCGGAAGCGTCCGGTACGGTCAGCTTCGGTAAGGAAACCAAGGGCAAGCGCCGGTTGGTGATCACGCCGCAGGACGGCGAGCCGTATGAAACGCTCATCCCGAAGTGGCGCAACATCGGCGTGTTCGAAGGCGAATCGGTCGAACGCGGCGAAGTGGTATCGGACGGCGCCGCGTCGCCGCACGACATCCTGCGTCTGAAGGGCGTCAACGAGCTCGCGCGCTACATCATCAACGAGATCCAAGAGGTCTATCGTCTGCAAGGTGTAACGATCAACGACAAGCACATCGAAGTGATCGTGCGGCAGATGCTGCGCAAGGTCGAAATCACCGACCCGGGCGATTCGACGCTGATCCGCGGCGAGCAACTCGAGTTCGTGGCGGTGATGGAAGAGAACGAGCGTTTGAAGTCGGAAGGCAAGGAGCCGGTCGAGTTCGAGCGCCTGTTGCTCGGCATCACGAAGGCGTCGCTGGCGACCGAATCGTTCCTGTCGGCCGCGTCGTTCCAAGAAACGACGCGCGTGCTGACCGAAGCGGCGGTCACCGGCAAACGCGACTTCCTGCGCGGCCTCAAGGAGAACGTCGTCGTCGGTCGGTTGATTCCGGCCGGCACCGGTCTCGCCTACCACAGCGAGCGCAAACGCAAGCGCGAACAAGAGCTTGCCGCGCGGCTCGCGAAGGAGCAGGGCGCCACCGCAGACGAAATCGAAGCGGCGTTGTCCGAAGCGCTCAGCAGCAGCGGCAGCTGACCGGTCGGCCGTGGCGCTCATGTTCGGTGAGCGCCACGGCGTTTCCAGACTTCGCGTTCTCGCGATCGGGTTGGCGATCGCGCTCGTCGCGGGCTGTCACAAGGACGCAACGCGCGCTGCCGAACCGAGCGCCGTCGCCGAATCGCACTACGTCGGCTCCGAAGCGTGCGGCAAGTGCCACGCGTCGGAGTTCGACAAGTGGCGCGCGTCGCAGCATCGGCTCGCGATGCAGGTCGCAGATGGCACGAGCGTTCTCGGCAACTTCGACAATGCCGTCTTCGAATACGCCGGCACCGAATCGAAGTTCACGCACGCCGCTGCGCGCTATTCGGTAACCACCGACGGCGCCGACGGTGCGCTGCAAACGTTTCCGATCGGCTTCACGTTCGGCGTCTTTCCGCTGCAGCAATATCTGATCGACATCGGCGCGGGCCGCTTGCAGGCGCTCGGCATCGCGTGGGACAGCCGCACGAAAGATGCCGGCGGGCAGCGCTGGTATCACCTCTACCCCAACGAAGCGGTCAAGGCGCACGACGTTCTGCACTGGACGCAGCCTTCGCAGAACTGGAACCGCATGTGCGCCGATTGCCACTCCACCGCGGTCGTGAAGGGGTACGACGCGAGCACTCGCAGCTATCACACGACCTACCAGGAACTGTCGGTCGGCTGCGAGGCGTGCCATGGTCCCGGCAGCCGACACGCGGTCGACGGCAAGGCGCCGCTGGCGAAGGCAAATCAGATCGACGTCTGCGCGCCGTGTCATTCGCGGCGCAGTCAATTGGCGGACGGCTATCGCCCGGGGCTCCCGCTACTCGACTACTACTTGCCGAGTCTGCTCGAAACATCGCAGTACTTCGGCGACGGGCAGATGCAGGACGAGGTCTACGTCTACGGATCGTTCGTGCAGAGCAAGATGTTTCAACGTGGCGTGCAGTGCAGCGATTGCCACGAACCGCACGGCGCGACGCTTCGCGCCGACGGCAATGCATTGTGCACGCGGTGCCATTCGCCGACGCCGCCACCGAACTTCCCGACGCTGCAGGCGAAGAACTACGACGCTGTCGATCACCTGATGCACGCGCCCGGTTCGGCCGGCAGCCGCTGTATCGACTGCCACATGCCGGCGCGTACCTACATGGGAATCGACGTGCGGCACGACCATACCTTCCGAGCGCCGCGGCCGGATCTCGCCGTCCGCTTCGGCGTCATGGATGCATGCGCCGCTTGCCACGCCGACCGCGGATCCGAATGGGCCTCGCGGGCGATTGCCGAGCATTTCGGCGCCGAGCGGCGCCCGCACTTCGGCGCGACGCTGGCGGCCGGCGCGGCGCAACTCTTCGACGCCGAGCCCGACCTCGCGAAACTCGCCGAAGACCCCAACAGCCCAGCCATGGCGCGTGCCCGGGCGCTGGTGCTGCTCGGCAGTTACCGGCGCGGTTACTCGTCGGACGCGGTCAAAGCCGGATTGAAAGACGCCGACCCGCTGGTGAACCTCGGCGCCATTCGCAGCGTCGAGCGGGTCGAACCGGCGCTGCGCCTGCGCTATCTGTTGCCGCTGCTCGACGCGCCCGTCCGCGCTGTCCGGATCGAAGCGGCGCGCGCGTCCGCCGGCGCGTTGCGCGGCCCGCTCGCCGAAGCCGATGCGGCCCGCATTCACAAAGGTCTCGCGGAGTACGAGGCCGTACAGCAATACAACGCCGACTGGCCGGATGCGCACACCAATCTCGCGATCGTGCGCGCCGAAGCGGGCGATATCGCGGGCGCAGAGCAGGCTTACCGCGATGCGATGGCGCTCGAACCGCAATGGGTGCCGGCAGCAGTCAATCTAGCCGATCTCTATCGGGCGACGGGGCGCGATGGCGAAGGCGGCGCGATCCTCGAGGCAGCGCTCGAGCGCGCGCCGGATGGCGCGGAATTGCACTACGCGCACGCGTTGTGGTTGACGCGCGCGCATCGCAGTGCCGACGCGCTCGTCGAATACCGGCGCGCGGCGGCGCTCGCGCCGACCGATGTGCGATACGCCTACGCGTACGGGCTGGCGCTCGCCGGCGCGAACAAGCCGCGCGAAGCACTGCTCGAGCTCGAACGCGGCCACGCGCTCGCGGTCGACGACGCGGACCTGCTCGAAGCGCTCGCGTCGCTCAATCATCAGTTCGGCGATCAGGCTCGGGCGGCGCAATACGCGCAGCGGCTGGTCGAGATGTATCCGTTCGAACAGCGCTACCAAGAACTCGCCGGCAGCATCGCCGGCCGGCCGCCGCCCGCGCAGTGATCGGTCGAAGGGCGATTCGAGCCGCTGCGACGCGGCCGCAGCGCCGACGTTCGGGCGAGCGCGATGAACGCGCGCGCGGAGTTGCGACCCGCGCCCCGGAGCGATTAGAATCGCGCACCTTTTGCACCGGGGGCCATCAACCGCCCCCGGTTTTCATCTAGAGGAATGACGATTCATGGCGACGATCAGCCAGCTCGTGCGCAAGCCGCGCAAGCTCAAGGTCGAGAAGAACCAGGTGCCCGCATTGCAGGGCTCGCCGCAGAAGCGCGGCGTCTGCACCCGCGTGTACACGACGACACCGAAGAAGCCCAACTCGGCTCTGCGCAAGGTCTGCCGCGTGCGGCTGACGAACGGCTACGAAGTGACGTCGTACATCGGCGGCGAAGGCCACAACCTGCAAGAGCACTCGGTCGTATTGATCCGCGGTGGTCGCGTGAAAGATCTGCCGGGCGTCCGCTACCACACGGTGCGCGGCACGCTCGACACGTCCGGCGTGACCGATCGCCGGCAGGGCCGTTCCAAATACGGAGCGAAGCGCCCGAAATAATCGACGAGCGGCTGCGCCGCACATCGTCTCCCCAGTAAGGCCGGCCGCACGTGCCGGACCACCCTGAATAGAAGGAGCTCCCCATGCCAAGACGTCGCGTCGCAGCCAAGCGCGTGATTCTGCCGGACCCGAAGTACGGCAATCAGGTCCTCGCGAAATTCATCAACCATGTGATGGTCAGCGGCAAGAAGTCGATTGCCGAAGGCATCGTCTACGGCGCGCTCGATCGCATTCGCGAGCGAGGCAAGGCCGACGCGGTCGAAGTGTTCGAGAAAGCGCTCGAGGCCATCGCGCCGTACATCGAAGTCAAGTCGCGCCGCGTCGGCGGTGCGACGTACCAGGTTCCGGTCGAAGTGCGTCCGTCGCGGCGTCAGGCGCTGGCGATGCGTTGGTTGGTCGAGAACGCGCGTTCGCGCGGTGAAAAATCGATGGCCGCGCGGCTCGCGGGCGAGATTTTCGACGCGTCCGAAGGCCGCGGCGGCGCGGTCAAGAAGCGCGAAGACACGCACCGTATGGCCGAAGCGAACAAGGCGTTCGCGCACTATCGATTCTGATCCATCGCAGCGGCTTCTCTTGCGTACCGTTCCATGCCTCGCACGACGCCTCTGTCGCGATACCGCAATATCGGGATCGTGGCGCACGTCGACGCCGGCAAGACGACGACGACGGAACGGATCCTGTTCTACACCGGCGTCTCGCACCGACTCGGTGAGGTGCACGACGGCACCGCGATCATGGATTGGATGGAGCAGGAGCAGGAGCGGGGCATTACGATCACCGCGGCTTGCACCACCTGTTTTTGGTCCGGCATGGACGGTGATCGCGGCGAGCATCGCATCAACATCATCGACACGCCCGGCCACGTCGACTTCACGATCGAAGTCGAGCGCAGCCTGCGCGTACTCGACGGCGCGTGCGTCGTCGTCTGCGGCATCGCCGGCGTGCAGCCGCAAACGGAGACCGTTTGGCGGCAAGCCAACAAATACGCAGTGCCGCGCGTCGCGTTCGTCAACAAGATGGATCGCGACGGCGCCGACTTCGAGCGCGCCGTCGAGCAAATCCGCGATCGCCTCGGTGCGCATCCGGTCCCCGTTCAGTTGCCGATCCGCGTCGGCGGCGAATTCAAAGGCGTCGTCGATCTCATCAAGATGAACGCGGTCTACTGGAACGAAGCGGATTTCGGTCTGACCTTCGCCACGAAGGCCGTGCCCGCTGCTTTGTTGCCGCTGTGTTCGACGATGCGCGAACGAATGATCGAAGCGGCCGTCGAGGCGAACGACGCGTTGACCGAGAAATATCTCGACGGCGGTGAAGTGACGGCGGCAGACATCCGTTGCGGTTTGCGCGCGCGGACGCTCGCCAACGAGATCGTGCCGGTGCTGTGCGGGTCCGCGTTCCGCAACAAGGGCGTGCAAGCGATGCTCGACGCCGTCGTCGACTATCTACCTGCGCCGTGCGACGTGACGCCGCGCGAAGGCATTCGTGAAGACGGCAGTGTGCAACGGGTCGAGGCGCGCGACGACGCGCCGTTCGTGGCGCTCGCGTTCAAAGTCGCGGCGGAACCGGGCGCCGATGCGCTGACGTATCTGCGCGTGTATTCCGGCGTGCTGCGTATCGGCGACGCAATCTACGTCCCGCGCCAACGCCGTCGCGACCGGATCGACTCGTTGGTACAGATGCACGCGAACGAACGCAGCGACATCGACGAAGTTCATGCCGGCGACATCGCGGCCGCGGTCGGTCTTCGCGACGTGACGACCGGCGATACGATGTGCGCCCCCGACGACGTCGTGGTGCTGGAGCGCGTCGACGTTCCCGAGCCGGTGATGTCGATTGCGGTCGAGCCGAAGAGCATTGCGGATCAAGAGCGCATGAGCATCGCGCTCGGTACGCTCGTGCAGGAAGACCCGTCGTTCCGCGTGCGGACGGATGCGGAATCGGGCCAGACGATCGTCGAAGGCATGGGTGAACTGCACCTCGAGGTCGTCGTCGAACGGGTGAAGCGCGAGTTCGGCGTCGCCGTGAACGTCGGCAAACCGCGCGTCGCGTATCGCGGAACCATTCGCGACGCCGTCGAGGCCGACGGAAAATTCGTCCGTCGAGCAGGCGGACACGGCCAGCAGGGCGACGTGCGGTTGCGGTTGGAACCAACGGCAGATCGAGCAACACACGCCAACGACAAGTCAGAGGCGCACACGGCCGAGTTCGTGGTTGCCGATCGCGCCATTCCGCGCGAATTCGTCGCCGCGATCGAGAGCGCCGTTCGCGATCAGTTGAAGGTGGGCGGTGCTGCGGGGTATCCGATCATCGATGTCCGCGTGTCGCTGATCGGCGGGTCGCATCATCCGTCCGATTCGTCCGAGATGGCATATCGGGCTGCTGCGGCGACCGCGATGAAGAACGCTCTCGCGAAGGCGCGACCGGCGTTGCTCGAGCCGATCATGAAGGTCGAGATCGTGACGCCGGAAGAGAACATGGGCGCCGTCGTCGGCGACTTGAGTCGGCGCCGCGGCGTCGTAGACGGAATAGACGAAAACCCGAACGGAAAGATCGTCCGCGCGGAAGTGCCGGCGGCCGAGATGTTCGGCTATTCGACCGAGCTGCGTTCGGCGACCCAAGGTCGTGCGACGTACACCATGGAGTTTTCCAGGTATCAGATGGTTCCTGACGGAATCGCTGAGGGGATCATCAGAAAGGCATAGTGTTAGGAGCAGAAGATGTCCAAGACCAAATTTGAGCGAACGAAGCCGCATGTGAACGTTGGGACGATAGGTCATGTAGACCATGGGAAGACGACGTTGACGGCGGCGTTGACGCGGGTGTGTGCGGAGACGTGGGGGAAAGGGGAGATCAAGTCG
>DASRZO010000238.1:0-27841 GCA_035686405.1 Pseudomonadales bacterium
GTTCGTCATGGAGTTACCGGCCTATCACATGCCGACGCTGCGCGGCCTCTTCATCCACACGTGGCAGCGTTTGAAGGGTTTCGTGCTGCGCGCCGGCAAAGCGATCGTCACCGTCGTCATCGTGTTGAACCTCGTGAGCACGATCGGCACCGACGGCAGCGTCGGCAATCAGAACACAGGGAAATCCGTGTTGTCGGCGATCGGTCGCACGCTGACGCCGGCGTTCGCGCCGATGGGCATCGCGAACGACAATTGGCCCGCGACCGTCGGGATCTTCACCGGCGTGTTTGCCAAAGAGGTCGTCGTCGGCACGTTGAACGCACTGTACGAAAATCTCGACGGCATCGCGGTCGAGAAGCCCGCGTTCAGCTTCGGCGGGACGATGCAGGAAGCCGTCGCAAGCGTCTCGACGAACTTGGGCAAGCTCGTCGATCGCATCGCGGATCCGCTCGGCCTCGACCTCGGCGATCTCGGCGATACCGCCGCGCAAGCGCAACAACAGAACGTCGCGATGACGACGATCGCGCAGATGCAGCGGCTGTTCGCGACGAGCCTCGCGGCGTTCGCCTACCTCGTGTTCGTGCTCTTGTACATGCCGTGCGCCGCGACGATCGGCGCGATCTACAAAGAGCTCGGCGGGTTCTGGGCGACGTTCAGCACTGCGTGGTCGGTCGTCACCGCGTATTGCGTGGCGGTCATCTCGTATCAGGTCGGTACGTTCGCGAGTACGCCGGCGCATTCGGCGCTCGCGATCGCGCTCGCGGCCACCGGGCTCGCGTGTTCGTTCGCTGCCTTGATTCGCTGGGGACGGCGCCGCTTCGATCGTTCGAAGCTGATCCCGCTGATCAATCTAGGCTAGTAGGCACGGCACGCGGAGATCGCCGCAGTTCGGTCACTCGACCGAGTCGAGCAGCTGCTGATATCGGCGCAGGTGGCGCAGCGCTGCGAGTTCGTCGCCGCGCAACTCGCAGATTCGAGCCAGGTTGTAGTGCGCGTCCGGGATGCGCGTCGCCTGACGATAGTACTCGGCTGCGGTGTCCAGCTCCTCGAGTTCGTCGAACAACGTCCCCAGGTTGTACAGCGCGAGCTGGTGATCGCCGACGCACTCGAGCGCCTTGCGGTAGTAGCGCCGCGCCGCCTTCAGCTGCCCTTTCATCTGATAGAGCCGCCCGACGTTGACGTGCGCGTCCGCGTTCGTCGGATCGAGCGCGATCGCTCGCAGATACGCCTCCGGCGCGCGCTCGGGATCGACCTCTTCGAGGTCGAGGCCCAAGTTGTACCAATCGTCGCTGTCGAGCTCCGCGACTTCGGGCAATTCGTCGGCCTTCGCGCGCGCGAGCGCCGCGACATTGCCTTCGAGCTCGCCGACGGAAAAGTTGAGGTGCCCTTGCCCCGACTCGGCATTCCATACGGAGGCGTCTTCGCGCACGACGACGTTGTTGCCATCGGCGAAAATGCGCACCGCCGACAACGATTTCACCGCTGCGAGTTCGGATTTCAATTTCAGCAGCACGCGATACGCGCGTCGCGACGAGACGTTCGAGTCGAGCAAGCCCTTCGCCGTGCGCAGCAGCACCACGTCTTGGAACGAGAACAGGTATTCGCCGCGGTCACCGCGCTCCGGCGACAGCAATCCGCGCCGCACGTAGTGACGGACTTGGTCGGCTTTGAACCCGATGAGTTCGGAGACGTCTCGGGTGGCGTAACCGGTCATCCGCTCTTTCGCTTACCGCTCTGCTTCGCCGCCGCGCCGGGCTTTTTCGCGGCCGCTTCGGTTTTCTTCGACGCGCGCTGCGCCGGTTTGCGCGCCCGCTCGGCTGCGGCCACGGCTTTCGCGCCGCCGGCGACCGACGCCTTCAGTGCTTCCATCAGGTCGATGATCTTCGCTTCGGGCCGCTCTTCCGGCGCCACCGCGATCTCGCGACCGTCGATCTTCTGCTGAATCAATTCCAGGATTCGCGAGCGGATTTCGTCGGTGTACTTCTCCGGCTCGAAGTGTTCGTTCGTCCGCTGCTCGATGATTTGGATCGCGAGGCTCAGCTCGCCGGGGTCGACTTGAACCGTGTCGAGCGGGACTTCGGCGAACGGCCGCAACTCGTCCAGATGTTTCAGCTGCTCCATCACGAGGCCGTCGCCCATCGGGCGAATCAAGACGAGATAGCTCTTGCCGCGCGCCGCGTACTTCGCGAGCGCCGCGCGCTTCGTCTTCGCGAGCGCGCCGCGCAACAAGTGATAGGAACGTGCCGCCCCTTTGTCGGGGCCGAGGTAGTAGACCTTCTCGATGAAGATCCGCTCGACGTCTTCGAGCGGAATGAATTCGGCGATGTCGATTTCGTTCGTCGCCTCGACGTTCATCGCCTTCAACTCTTCGGGCGTGAACATCACGTACTGGCCCTTCTGGAATTCGTAACCCTGGACCTTCTCGTTTTGCTCGACTACTTTGCCGTCGGACGCGCGGATGTACTGCTGCTTCAAGCGCGAGCCGTCCGGGCTCAAATAGTTGAAGTGGATCGACTTGGTGGTATCGACCGTGGAGTACAGCTTGACCGGGATCGCCACGAGCCCGAACGAAATCGTCCCTGAGGCAATCGAGCGCGCGGCCATGTCGTTTCCTTGTCGAGCGACCGCCGGAATATAGCGCAGCGTGCCGATGCCCTCAAGAAAACGCCCGCCGGCGAGCACTTCTCTCACTCGATATCGAGACAAGCGGCACGCCTCGAAGACCGCCGAACCGTTCGGTTCCACGCCGCAGCCGTCGCACGATTCAGGCGGCGGCATGTTCGTCGTGCAACAGCACCGCGCGCGCCACCTGCATTTCGACGTGCGGCTCGAGTTCGACGGCGTACTGCGCTCGTGGGCGGTGCCGAAAGGCCCGTCGGCGAATCCGGCCGACAAACGCTTTGCTGCGCACGTCGAGGATCACCCGCTCGAATACGCCGACTTCGAAGGTGCGATCGCGCCGGGCAACTACGGCGCCGGCTACGTCATCGTCTGGGATCGCGGCACGTGGACCGCGCTGAACGATCCCGTTGAGGGGTGGGACAAGGGCAAGCTGCTCTTCGAACTGAACGGCTACAAGCTGCGCGGCCGCTGGACGCTCGTGCGCCTGCGCAAGACCGAAAAAGACTGGCTGCTGATCAAGGAGCGCGACGAGTTCGCGCGCGACGAAGGGCACGCGTACTCCGACGCGTCGATCTTCTCGGGCCTCGAACTCGCCGACATCGGCGACATCGGCGCCAAGGCAAAGGCGCTGACGGCGATGCTGAAAAAGCGGCGCGCACCGCAACTGCCGGCCGGGCGCGCGGTGCCGACCCCGATGCTCGCCACCGCCTCGGACTCCGGCGACGGGTTCGACCGCAAGGGCTGGGTGTTCGAATTCAAATACGACGGGTATCGCGTGTTCGCGCTGAAGACGCCGGAGGGCGTGAAGTTGCTGTCGCGCAACGGCCTCAGCCTCACCGAACAATTTCCGGACATCGCGAAAGCGGTCTCGCTGCTGCCGTACGACCAGTTGCTGATCGACGGCGAACTCGTCGTCAACGACGCGAGCGGCCGGCCGAGCTTCGGCGCGCTGCAGACCCGCGTGGCGCTCTCGAGCCGCGCGCAGATCATCGCCGCAGGCCGGCATCAGCCGGCGCTGCTGTACGCGTTCGATCTGCTCGAAGCGCTCGATCGCGATTTGCGCGCGCTACCGCTGGTCGAACGCAAAAGCATCCTCGCGAGCGTGCTGCCGCCCGTCGGACCCGTGCGCTATTCGGAACACATCGACGAACACGGCCGCGCCGCGTTCAAGGCCGCGCAGGAACTCGGGATCGAAGGCATCATGGCGAAGCGCGGCGCGAGCCCGTACGTCAGCGGACGTTCCGGCGATTGGATCAAGGTGCGCACGCGCCGCAGCGACGATTTCGTGATCGTCGGTTGGGCCGGCTCGAAATCGAACGCGAACGACATCGGCGCGCTGATCGTCGCCGAATATCGCGGCGGCACGCTGACGGCGGTCGGCCGCGTCGGTTCCGGTTTGAGCGGCGCGTTGCGACGCGAAGTCGCAACCGCACTGAAGGACGTGCCGGCCGGCACCGCGCTCGACGACGGCGACGGCCATTGGGTCGCCCCGAAACTCGTCTGCGAAGTCGCGTTCCGCGAATACACGTCGGCGGGTCATCTGCGCCAACCGGTGTTCGTGCGTATGCGAACCGACAAACGGCCGGACGAATGCGTCGGCGCGTTCGACGAGCCGATCGCCGCCCCGCCCGTCAAACAGGACGACCGCCGCGTCGACGTCTCGCACCGCGACAAGATCTTCTTCCCCGAACTCGGCCTGACGAAGGGCGATCTCGTCGACTACTACGACGCGATCTCGCCGTGGATGCTGCCGTACCTCGCCGATCGCCCGTTGGTGCTGACGCGTTTCCCGGACGGCATTCACGGCAAGTCGTTCTACCAACGCGACGCGCCCGACTTCGTACCCGATTGGATTCGCCGCGAAACGTTGTACAGCGAAGGCTCGGAGCGCGACCTCGACTACTTCATCGTCGACGACGCGGCGGCGCTGCGTTATCTCGCGAATCTCGGCACGATTCCGATCCACACGTGGCACAGCCGCGTGGCCGATCTCGCGCACCCCGATTGGTGCGTGCTCGACCTCGACCCGAAGGACGCGCCGTTCGCGTCGGTGATCGCCGTCGCCCGAGTCATCCGCGATCTCGCGCTCGAACTCGAATTGCCGGCGTATTTGAAGACGAGCGGCGCATCCGGCCTGCACGTGCTGATCCCGCTCGCGTGTCAGCTGACGCACGAACAGTCGCGCACGTTCGCGCACTTGCTCGCGCGCGTCGTCGTCGATCGCGCGCCGGACATCGCGACGATCCAGCGCGTCGTGCGGCGGCGCGAACAAAAGGTGTACATCGACTACCTGCAGAACGGCCACGGTCGACTGCTGGTCGCACCGTTCAGCGCGCGCGCCGAGCCGAGCGCCGGCGTGTCGATGCCGCTCGCGTGGGACGAATTGACGAACCGGCTGCGCAACGACCGCTTCAACATCAAGAACGCGGTCAAACGCATGCGTAGTCTGAAGACCGACCCGTGGGCCGACTTTCTCGGCCAACGCGCCGATCTCGCGCGCACGCTCGAACGGCTCGCCGCGATCTCGACGTGATTCATCCGGTGAGCGGGCGCGTTTGACAGCGCCGCGCGCCGCGCCGATGCTGCGCGCACTTGCGGTCCGAGCTATTCGATAGGTGCGATTCGGTATCGTCTTCGTGCTGATGCTGACGGCGTGCGCCGAGGCATCGGCCGCCGGATCGATTCGGGCCGCCACCGTCGAACGCGATCCGTTCGGTTTTCGCGACGCCGACGGCGCGGCGCAAGGCGTATCGGTCGACGTATACAAGTTGGTCGCGAGCCGCCTCGGTCGCGCGCTCGACGTCCAATTCGCCGATGTCGCCACCATCAGCGACGACATTCGCAGCGCGCGCATCGATGTCGCCGTCATGTACGAACACCCGGAGCTCGCAGATTCGGCGATCGCCATGGGTCCGCTGATGGACATCGCGACCGGTGTGCTGACGCAGGCGCAGCTACGCGACTATGCGGATCTGGCGGGGCTCAGGATCGGTTGCATCGACGCGACGCCGGTCGACGCGCGCTTCGACGCCGATGCCACGCTGATCAAGATCCCGTTTCCGACCGTCCGCGCCGCATTCGACGCATACCTCGCAGGCTCGATCGACGCGATCGCCGGACCTCTGCAATTTCTCTTCTATCAGGCACCGCAGTACGCGGCCCGCAAGGGCGAGCTCTTCCACGTGCTGCCGCTGCCGAACCGACGGATGTGGCTCTACGTCCGCACCGCAGCGTTCGACGAGCACGAGCGGGCGATCATCGCCCGCTCCGTCGACGACATGATCGAAGCGGACATGATCGAGAATTTCAGTGAACACTACTTCGGCGACCGGGTGAGCATGCAATGACGTCCCGCTCGCTGCGGTCGAACGTCTTCGCATTGCTGACGTGGTTGGTCGCGATCGCGCTGTCGTCGATGGTATTGCTCTTCACGGCGTCGCAGGTTCGCGCGCTGACGGTCGGGCTCGCTCGCGATGCCGAGCTCGTCGCCGAAATCCTCGTCGAAGAGAGCCGCGGGCCGTTGCTGTTTGCCGACCGACGCATACTCGCCGACAAGTTTCACGCACTGCGCGTATATCCGAGCATTGCGCTCGCATGCCTGTACGACCAGAGCGGCAACCTCGTCGCGGGACACGGCAAAGATTCGAACGTGTGTCCCGACTCGGCGGACGCGACCGTCGTGCCGCTGCCGCGCACGCTGACAAAACCGGTCTCGTGGCACGACACGACGATCGGCCGTCTCGACGTGTATGCCGATCGCGGCACGGTACTGACGGGGGCATTGAGTTTCGTCGCTCCGATGGCAGCGCTTGCGCTGTTCGTATTTCTGATCGTCTCGGTGGTCGGGCGGCGACTCGCCGACCGCGCCGCGTCGCCGCTGCACGCGTTGACCGAGTCTTCGCGCAAGATCGTGCGGGGTGCCCTCAGCGAGCGCATGGCGATCGGCGGTCCACAGGAAGTGCGCGAGCTTGCGCGCGCCTTCAACGCCGTGATCGACGACCTGCTCGCTGCGCGGCTCGCCGCCGAAGACGATTTGCGCGAACGCCGCCGCACCGAAGCAGCCCTGTCGGCGGCCGAGTCCCGGCTGCGGCAGATCATCGACCTCGTGCCGTATCTGATCTTCGCGGTCCGCAGCGACGGCAGCGTGATCTTCGCCAACCGCGCCGTCGCCGATGCGTACGGCGTTTCGATCGACGCGCTGTTGTCGGGCGAGTTCGCGCGCTCGCGCGCCGCATCCGACGGGACCGACGGTCTGCTGTTCGAAGAATTCCGCGCCGGCCGCTTGCCGACCGAGATTTGGTTCAACACGAGCGACGGACTCATCCGTCGCTATCTCGTCACGCGCGTGCCGTTCGCCGAACACCGCGACGACGCCGCGCCGTCGCGCGAGCTGGTCGTCGCGGTCGACATCACGGAAGAGCGCCGCTTGCAGGTGCAGTTGCAGTTCTCGCAACGCCTCGAAGTGGTCGGCACGCTCGCCGGCGGCATCGCCCACGACTTCAACAATCTGCTGACGCCGATCATGGGCTACACGAGCTTGTTGATGGACCGCGATTTCCCGGCCGACGTGACGCGCAAACTGACGGCGATCCACTCCGCCGCGCTGAAAGCGCGCGACCTCGTCCAACAGATCCTGACGTTCTCGCGCCAACAAGGCGACGCGGCCGAGAAGGAACTCGTCAGTGCGACGGCCGTGCTCGACGATGCGATCAGTTTGATGCGCGCGACCATCCCGAGCTCGATCGACATCAATGTCGACGTCGCGGACGACGTGCCGATGATCCAAGCGAATCCCGGCCAAGTGCATCAGGTGATCGTCAATCTCTGTACCAACGCGGCGCAAGCCATTCGCAAGCCGCGGGGGCGAATCGACATCCGGCTCGGTCTCGCCGACCGCACGTCGCCCCAGTGTCCGCCGCGCGTCGCGAGCGGCGCCTTCATCGAACTCACCGTCTCCGACGACGGCGCCGGCATGTCCGAGGATGTTCGCGCGCGCATCTTCGAACCGTTCTTCACGACGAAGGACGTCGGCCAAGGCAGCGGCCTCGGGCTTTCGGTCGTGCATGGGATCGTCACCGGTCACGGCGGCGAGATTCGCGTATCGACGCGCGAAGGCAGCGGCTCGACGTTCCACGTCTATCTGCCGGCCGCCGAGGCCGCCGCACGCCAGGTCGAAGCGCCGCGCGAACACCGCACGTCGGGCAGCGAGCGCATCTTGCTGATCGACGACGAAGTGGAAGTGGTGCGCGCAACGAAGGATTTGCTCGAGAGTTTCGGCTACGACGTGCAGGCATTCACATTGCCGGCGAGCGCGCTACGCCAATTCAAGTCCGGCGAGCGTGAATTCGACGTCGTCGTCACCGACAACCTGATGCCCGACATGACCGGACTCGAACTCGCGCACGCGATCCGCGAGAGCGACGCCTCGATTCCGATCGTGCTGATGAGCGGTTACCTCGACGACAAAGCCGACCGCCACCCGGCGATCACCGTGACGATTTCGAAGCCGACGTCCGGCCGCGAGCTATCCAAGCTGATCCAACAGGTGGTGCCGAAGAAGCTCGCGTGAGCGGCGCCGAGTTCAAATGGGCTTCGCCATCTCGAAATCGTCCATCACGAAGCCGTGGCCGATGTCGGCGCGCATCGCGCGGCGAAACGCGAATCCCATGCCGAGATAGGCGCGGATCGCCGCGCGATTGCGTTTGTTGACGGCCAGGTACACGCGCTCGACGCCGCGGTCGCGCGCTTCCCGCGCGAGATCGTCGACCAGTGCCGAACCGACGCCGCGCACCCGCAACGCGCGCCGCACGTACAGCTTGTGCAGCTTCGCCTCGCGTCCGAACGCTTCCCACGCCGCGAATGCGCACGCCGATCCGTCGCTCGTCGCGACGCGCCATTCGACGCCGCGCGCCATTTCCGCCGCGATCACCGCCGGCGCATACCCGCGCTCGAGCATGTAGTGGATCTGCGACCAACTGATGATGCCGGGGTAGTGATCGAACCAGATCTCGCGCGCCAATTCGCGCAACATCGGCGCGTCGGCGGCGACGGCTCGGCGAATGTCGATCGGCATGGGTTCTCCTCGCGCGAACGCTATACTGCGACGCCGCACACGTCGAGGAACCGCCGATGGCCGATTTGAAACTGGGTCTGCAGCTCGGATATTGGAGTTCGCAACCGCCCGCCGATTTCGTCGCGCTCGCGCAAGAAGCGGAGCGGCTCGGTTTCGATTCGGTGTGGACCGCCGAGGCGTACGGCTCCGACGCACTGACCCCGCTCGCTTGGATCGGCGCGAATACGTCGCGCATCCGCCTCGGCACCGGCGTGTGCCAATTGTCGGCGCGCACGCCGACGGCGACCGCGATGGCGGCGATGACGCTCGACCATCTGTCGAAAGGTCGGATGATCCTCGGCCTCGGCGTGTCGGGGCCGCTGGTCGTCGAGGGTTGGTACGGCGCCCCTTTCAGCCAACCGTTGGCGCGCACGCGCGAGTACATCGACATCATTCGCCAAGTGCTGCGCCGCGACGAGCCGGTCGCGAACCCCGGACCGCACTACCCGCTGCCGTACACCGGTCACGGCGCTTGGGGTCTCGGCAAACCGCTGAAGTCGATCGTGCATCCGTTGCGCGCCGACTTGCCGATCTTCCTCGGCGCGGAAGGGCCGAAGAACGTCGCGCTCGCCGCGGAAATCGCCGACGGCTGGCTGCCGCTGTACTACTCGCCGTTCCGCAACGACGTCTATCGCGCGTCGCTGTCGAACGCCCGAACGGGGTTCGAGATCTCGCAAGGCGTCGTCGTGAACATCACCAACGACATCGAGAAGGGGCTCGAGCCGATCAAACACATGCTCGCGCTGTACGTCGGAGGCATGGGTGCGAAAGATCGCAACTTCCACAAAGAGCTCGTGTCGCGCATGGGCTTCGAAGCCGAAGCGAATCGCGTGCAGGACCTGTACCTCGCGGGCCGCAAGCAGGAAGCGGCGGCCGCGATTCCGTCGAAACTCGCCGACGAAATCTCGCTGGTCGGTCCGATTGCGCGCATTCGCGAACGTTTGGCCGCCTGGCGCGAAACGCCGGTGACGTCGTTGCTCGTGTCGGCGCGCAACGCGACGGAGCTGCGCACGGTCGCCGACGTCGTACTCGGGGCGTGACCGCGCGCAGCGAATGACGGCGTCCGGGTAGGAGAGCGCGGCGGTCCGCCTCCGCCGCCGAGCGCCGTCACGCGCTAGTGCTCCACCTTCGGACCTTTGCTCGTCAGCGCCTGCTTCAGCATGTCGACCTGTTGCGGCGTCACCGGCTCGAACTTCGGCAGATTGCAGCGCGGGCCGTAGCGGTAGCCGTCGAAACCCTCGTCGTGAACGACCCGCACGGTATCCCATTCGCAGATGCGGGGGTTCGATTTCTCGAACATCAGTTTGGAATCGTATGTCATCTCCGGGCACCGGCTGCGCATCTGCGCGATCCACAACGCGCCGCCGCGCATGTGGAACACGATGAAGCGGTCAGACAACGGTTCGGTGCGCTCGATACGCTCCGATCGCAGGCATTTCTCGGTCTGCGAGTAGTCGATCGGCGGCGCCGTGCCGTTCACGATCTCTTCGAACGTCGGCGTGGCCGGCTCTGCCGCGACTCGCGGCGCATCCGCCGCGACACCGACCGCCGCCGCCAGCGCGAACGCCCCCAACCAAGTCCGCACAGTCGCGATCACGCGCCGATCATTCATCGCCTTTTCGCTCCCCGCTCGCCGCTCGTCGGGCGAACGCCGTACGCAACTGATCGGCCTGCGCCGGCGTGATCGGCTCGAAATGGCCGAGCGTACAGTGCGTGCCGAACTCGCCGCTCATCGCGCCGCGCGGCGTGCTGTGAAAGCCGTCCATGTCGCACAAGCTCGATTCGTGCGCTTCGAAGATCAAAACCGAGTCTTTGCGCAAGCCCACGCAATCGATGCGCAGCTGGTTGAGCCAAATCTTGTCGCGATAACCGACGAACAACAGATGGCGCTGGTCGAGAATCTCGACCGCCTCGTACGTGCGCGGAAAGAGGCACCGCTCGGCGCGCGCGTAATCGGACTCCTGTAACGGGTTGTCGAGAATGAACGCGAGTCGCGCGTTCGTGTCGGCGGGCGCAGTGGGCGGAGCGGCGACATCCGCGGCGAGCGACGGCATCGCGCCGAACGTCATCATGGCCAACAAGCGTGCGGCACCCATGTCCGAATACTGCCCGCTTCAAAAGCGCAGCGCGAGCGCGTGCAAGGTGGCGGCGCAGTCGGCGGCCACTTTGAATTCGAGCAGATCGTCCGCACGCGTGACGCCGCGATTGATCGCGACGATGGGCTTGCGGTGCGCGTGCGCCGCACGACAGAACCGGAAGCTCGAATAGACCATCACCGACGATCCGACGACCAAGAGCGCCGACGCCCGATCGAGCCCGGCCAGCGCCGCCTCGACGACGCGGCGCGGCACCGACTCGCCGAAGAACACGACATCCGGCTTCAGCATGCCGCCGCACGAAGGGCACGCCGGTACCGCGAAATCGTCGAGCGCCGCGTCGCCGAGTTCGACGTCGCCGTCGGCGAGCCGCTCGCCCGAGCGCGATGCGAACGTCGGATTGTTCGCTTCCAGCCAACCCTGCACGGTCGCGCGCGGGAACCGCGCGGCGCAATCGAGGCAACGCACGTCGGCCAGACGGCCGTGCAATTCGACGACGCCGGCATGACCGGCCCGCTCGTGCAGGCCGTCGACGTTCTGCGTCACCGTCGTCGCGATGCGACCGGCACGCGCGAGGTGCGCCAGCGCGAAATGTCCGTCGTTCGGTACCGCCTGCGCGAACGGCGGCCAACCGATCATGCTGCGCGACCAGTACCGACGACGCGCGTGTTCCGCCTTGAGGAAATCGCGCAACTCGACCGGTTGTCGCTGCTTCCACGCCCCATCGTCGTCGCGATAGTCGGCAATACCGGAGGCGGTGCTGAGACCCGCGCCCGTCAACACGAAGAGCTTCGGATGGCGTTCCAGGAACTCGGCGAGTTGCTCGATCACGCGCCGTAGCGCGCGATGAGGTGCGCCTTGAAGGCCGCGGTGCCGAGCGGCGCGCCGGTTGCGTCAATCAACAGTTGGTTCGCCGACACCGAGCGAGCGCGGCCGTGGACGTTCGCGCGCAACCAGGCGAGCAAAGGGGCGAAGTCGCCATGCCGTATCGCCGCCACCGCATCGGGCACCCGCGCGCGAACGGTCGCGAAAAGCTGCGCCGCCATGACCGCACCGAGCGTGTACGTCGGGAAATACCCGAAGAGACCGGCGTACCAATGCACGTCTTGCATGCAGCCGTCGCGGTCGTCGCCGCGCGTCGACCGTCCGAGGTAGTGCCGCATCTTTTCGTCCCACGCCTCCGGCACGTCGCGCACCGACAGGTCGCCGCCGATCAGCGCGCGTTCCAGTTCGTAGCGAAGAATCACGTGCAACGGGTAGGTCACTTCGTCGGCGTCGACGCGGATCAAGCTGCGCGACACCTGCGTGCTCGCGAGATAGAGATTGTCGGCGCTCCATTCCGGCGCGGCGTCCGGCGCGTCGAAGTGCGCGCGCACGATCGGCGCGGCAAATTCCAGGAAATCGCGCCCACGACACACCTGCATTTCCATCAGCAGCGACTGGCTCTCGTGCACCGCCATGCCCGCCGCGTCGCCGACCGGCAAGCCGCGCCATTGCTTCGGCAAGCCTTGTTCGTACATCGCGTGACCTGTCTCGTGCAGGACGCCCAGCAGCGACGACAAATAGTCGTTCTCGTCGTAGCGCGTGGTGATCCGCGTGTCGTCCGGATCGCCGCCGCAAAACGGATGGTGGCTGGTGTCGAGGCGGCCGCGGGCGAAATCGAAGCCGACTGTCTGCATCAGTACCCGCGCGAGCGCCTCTTGCCGCGCGCGCGGGAACGGCCCGCGGATCGGCAACGGCTTCGGCCGACGCGCGATCACCGACTCCGCGAAGTCCGGCAAGAAGGCGCGCAGATCGGCGAAGATCGGATCGATGACGGCCTGATCGACGCCGGGTTGGTAACGATCGATCAGTGCGTCGTACGGCGCGAGCCGGCACGCGCCACCCAGCGCGACCGCGACTTCGCGTGTCAACTCCAACAAACGCGCCAACGGCTCTACGATGGCGGGCCAATCGTTCGCTTCGCGCGCGATGCGCCACGCCTGCTCGCAGCGCGTGCCGGCGCGACTGTGTTCGACGACGAGATCCGCCGGCAATGCCTTCGCGCGGACGCGACGGCGCCCGATCTCCTGCAAATTCGCTTGCTGCCAGTCGTCGAGCCCGCCTTCGTCGACGGCGGCGGCGATCAGGTCGCCGGTCTCCGCGGACGTGATCTGCCGATGCACGAGGCCCGCCAGCGTCGCGAGCACGTCGGCGCGCCGTTCACCGCCGCCGACCGGCATCATCACCGCTTCGTCCCAGCCGAGCATCGCTTGCGCGTGACCGAGGTCGCCGATCTCGCGGAAGCGTTGTTCGAGCAGTGCATAGCTGCGCGCGTTGTTCCCGACTACGTGGCCGGCCGAACTAGGCACGCAGGCGGTCCACTGCTTTGATCGCCGCGCGTGCAATGCGCGGCATGCGCACGTCGCCGAACGGCGAGCCGACGCCGCTGTTGACCGTGAGCGCCACCGACAACCGCCGCGCCGGATCGCAGAACGCACCGCTGCCGCCGAAGCCGTAGTGACCGAAGGCCGACGGCGCCGACGCGCCGAGACTGAACGCGCGGTGATAGCCCATACGCCAGTGCATCGGCAAGAACACGACACGGTCGCGCTTCTTGCTGTGCACTTGCGACATCTCGCGCACGCGCGCTTCGGACAGCAACCGCACGCCGTCGAGCTCGCCGCCGTTCGCGATCATCGCGTACATGCGCGCGAGCGAGCGCGCCGTGAATTGCCCGTTGGCAGCAGGAATGATCGCCTGTACCGTCGCCTCGGCGTTCCAATCGAACGGCTCGTTCAAACCCATCGCCGCGCGAAACTCCGAAAATTCGATGCCGAGCTTCGCGAGCCCGGCTTCGATCCACTCGCGCAGCGAATCGGACCAACCGTCGGTCTCCGCGAGCGGTGTGGAGATGCCGTCGCGCGCAATCAACTTCGCGCGGCGATACAACTCGTTGTGCGGCATGCCGATGAACATGCCGTCCAGTTGCAGCGGATCGACCAGCTCTTCCTGCAGCACGCGTTGCAGCGGCTTGCCCGTCACCGCTTCGATCACGCCGCCGATCAACCAGCCGTACGTCAGCGCGTGGTAGCCGTGGCGTTCGCCGGGTTCGTGCACCGGACGTGCCGCGGCGACGAGCGCTTTCATGTGTTGCCAATCGAGAATCTCGTCGGAGCGCGTGATCATCTCGTCGATGCGATACAACCCCGCTTCGTGGCACAGCGCTTGCCGAATGGTGATGTTGCCCTTGCCGTTCGCGGCGAACTCCGGCCAATACTTCGCAATCGGATCGTCGTAACGCGCACGGCCTTTGTCGACGAGGATGTGTACCAACGTCGAGATCACGCCTTTGGTCGTGGAGAACGACGGCGCGGTGGTATCGGCGGTCCACGGCGCGTTGTCGCGATCGCGCGTACCGCCCCACAAATCGACGACCTTGCGCGAATCGTGGTAGACGCACACCGCCGATCCGCCCGGAGAATTCCTGGGAATTTGTCGAATCAGCACCGACGCGACGTCGGCGTAGTCCGGATGCACCGTGCCGTCGAGCATCGCGCCAACCAACGCAAAACTGGCGCGCATTCTAGCGCGGATTTCGCAACCCGGTCGGCGCCGGATAGAATGCCCGTCACAGCTTCTTGGGACACGTATGCCGATCGATTGGAGTTCATATCAGGCGATCGGGATATGGGACGAACTCGTCACCGAGCGCGGCCGCCCGCGTACAGGCGCAACCGAACTCTGCCGCATGTTGTCGTCGATGTCGGACGACGAGTTGACGGCGCGCAAGACCGCCGCCGAAGTCGCCATCCGCACGATGGGCATCACGTTCACCGTCTACACCGGCGAAGGCAGCGGCTCGATCGACCGCGAATGGCCGTTCGACATCATTCCGCGGATCCTGCTGAAGAACGAGTGGGACGTCATCGAGAAAGGACTGAAACAGCGCGTCGGCGCACTGAATCGGTTCATCGACGACGTCTACCACGAGCAGCGCATCCTGAACGACGGCGTCGTGCCGCGCGAACTCATCGAGAAATCGAAGGATTTTCGCCCAGAGTGCATCGGCGTGAGCCCGGCGCACGGCGTGTGGTCGCACGTCTGCGGCACCGATCTGGTGCGCGACGCGGACGGCGCGGTGTATGTCCTCGAGGACAATCTGCGCGTGCCGTCCGGCGTCTCGTACATGCTCGAGAACCGCGAAGTGATGAAGCGCGTGTTCCCCGAGCTCTTCGAGAACTACCGCATCTTGCCGATCGACGACTACGCCGATCAATTGGTTCGCACGCTGCGCTCGTTGTCGCCGCGGAAAATCGGCAGCCCGGAAGTCGTCGTGCTGACGCCCGGCATCTACAACTCGGCGTATTTCGAGCACGCGTATCTCGCACAGGCGATGGCGTGCGAATTGGTGGAGGGTTCGGACCTCGTCGTCGGCAAGGACGACTGCGTGTACATGCGCACGATCGAAGGTCTGATCCGTGTCGACGTGATCTACCGCCGCATCGACGACCTCTTCCTCGACCCGCAGATGTTCCGCTCCGATTCGGTGCTCGGCGTGCCGGGGCTGATGCGCGCGTGGTGCAAAGGCAACGTCGCTCTCGCCAACGCACCGGGTTGCGGCGTCGCCGACGACAAGGTCATCTATACGTACGTGCCGGAGATCATCCGTTACTACACCGGCGAGGAACCGATCCTGCCGAACGTGCCGTCGTATCGTTGCGTCGACAAGGAGTCACGCGACCACGTGATCGACAACATCGACAAGATGGTCGTCAAACCGGCGAACGAATCCGGCGGCTACGGCATGCTGATCGGGCCGAAATCGACGAAGGCCGAGCGCGAGAAGTTCGTGCGGCAAATCCTCGCGAACCCGCGCAACTACATGGCGCAACCGATGTTGATCCTGTCGTCGGCGCCGACGCTCGTGAACAACCACGCCGAGCCGCGGCACCTCGACCTGCGGCCGTTCATATTGTCCGGTTCGTCGACGTACGTGACGACCGGCGGCCTGACGCGCGTCGCGATGCGCAAGGGTTCGACCGTCGTCAATTCGTCGCAAGGCGGCGGCAGCAAGGACACGTGGATCGTCGACTACGAATGAAGCAGCACACTCTGTCGAAGACCGCCGAACGAATCTATTGGCTCGGCCGCTACTTGGAACGCGCCGAGAGCACGGCGCGGCTCGTCAACGTCAACGGCAACCTGCTGATCGATCTGCCGCGGCGCATTCAGCTCTCGTGGGTCTCGCTGATCGACATCATGGGCATGCGATCGCAGTTCTACGAACACTACGAGACGCCCGACGAGCGTAGCGTGGTGCGCTATCTGGTCACCGACACGAACAACCCGGGCTCGCTGCTGACGTCGCTGTCGATGGCGCGCGAGAACGCGCGGACGATTCGCGAAATCATGCCGCGCGTGGCGTTCGAGTACATCAACGATCTCTATCTGTATGCGAAGGAGCGCGCGAGCGGCACGATGTCGCGCAGCCGCACGAGCGAGATGATGGAAGGCGTGATGCGGCGCGTGCAGCACATCGCCGGCTTCCTGTCGGGCACGATGCTGCACGGCGACACGTGGAGCTTCTTGCGGATCGGCGAATTCCTCGAACGCGCCGACATGACGACGCGGATCATCGACGTGCGCTCGGTCGCTCCGCAGGACACCGCCGGTCTCGAGCCATACAGCCAACTGCAGTGGCGGTCGGTGCTGCGCTCGCTGCACGCGTTGCAGGCGTTCCACCTCGCGGTGCAGGAACCCATCCAACAGTCGCTCGTGCTCGAATTCCTGTTCACGAACGATGCGCTGCCGCGTTCCCTCGCGTACACCACGAGTCGCATCCGCTCGTCGCTGCGCTCGTTGCCGCGCAACCAAAAGCCGCTGTCGGCGATCAACCGCGTGATCCGCTTCCTCGACTCGGTCGACGTCGCGACGCTGAAAGACGCCGACCTGCACACGTTCATCGACGATTGCCAGCGCCATCTGAGCTATCTCGACAAGGAAATCAGCCGCACGTATTTCCACGCGCGGCTGCGCGTCGCCGAGGGGCAGAGTCAAACGCAGACGAAGCGCACTACAACCAGCGCCTGACGCGCGCCTTGTAGTCGAGATAACTCTGCCCGAACGTCGCTTCCATCAACCGTTCTTCGTGGCGGATGAAGCGCAAGCGCAAGATTGCGACGAACACCGGCACGACGATCCACGGCGCCCAACGATCGAGTACGAGCGCGACGCCCGTGACGATCGCGACCATGCTCGTGTACATCGGGTTGCGCGAACGCGCGAACATGCCGTCGGTGACGAGCGCAGTCGAGCGCGTCAGCGGCACGATGTTCGTGCCGGCCTTCGCGAACTGCCCCGCCGCGCGCATCGCGACAAACATGCCGGCGGCGATCGGCACAACGCCGATCCACGCGAGCGCTCCGAGCAGCGGCGGCGCCGCGACGAACCACCGCAACAGACCCATCGTGAGCAACGCGAGCCCGAAATAGTGCGGCGGGTTGATGTTGCGCGGCGTCGCAACGCCGCGCGCATCCGGTTGGCCAGCGTCGGTCACGGGCATATCCTTCTCAGGGTGCGCGCCGTGCGCGCGATTTGGGCGGAGGTTCCGTCGTGCGTTACGTGATCGAGTTTCTGATCCCGGCCATGGTCGTCATCGTCGCGGCGTTGGTGCTGTACCGAAACCGACCTGACGGCGCCGCCCGCGCCAGTGCGCCGAGTCCGGCGAACGACGACGGCAGCACGCTGTCGACCGGGACCTTCATCGCCATTCTGATCATCGGTGCGACGCTGACGGTCGCGCTGGTCTACGCGCTGCGCAGCGGTTCGTCGTAACCCAGCATCGGCCACGGCCGACACCGCTCTCACCGCAGGCACGTCGGGTCTGCGACGCACTACGCCGGAATTCGCTCGCGCACGAACGCACCGATCCGTTTGACCGCTGCGACCGCCTCGGGCAAGCCCGGCATCGCTTGCCAGACATGGAAGGCACCGTCTTCGACTTCGAGCCGGACCGGCACGCCGGCCGCGCGCGCCTTGTCGGCGACGCGCATCGAATCGTCGAGCAGCAGCTCGCGCGTGCCGACCTGAATCAGCAACGGCGGCAGCCCTTTGAAATTCGCGTGCACCGGCGAGGCGAGCGCACTCGCCGTCGACTGCTGCGCGTAGAGCTTGCCCATGTCGCGCAGCGCCGCGAGCGGGATCATCGGATCGTCGGCACCGCCGGGTTGCGCCGACGCGCCGGTACCTTCGAGATCCGTCCACGGCGACAGCAGCACCGCACACGCTGGCAACGCATCGCCCGCGTCGCGCAGTTTGAGCAGCGTCGCGAGCGTCAGACCGCCGCCAGCGGAATCGCCGGCGATCGCGAGCGAACTCGCCGCGATCCCTTGCTTGCGCAACCAACGATAGGCTTCGGTCGCATCGTCGATCGCGGCCGGAAACGGATGTTCGGGCGCAAGCCGATATTCGAGCACCAGCACGCGCGCCGCTGCGTCGCGCGCGATGCGGGACGCGAGCTCGCGGTGCGTGCGCTTCGAACCCATGACGTAGCCGCCGCCGTGCAGATACAACACGACGCGGCCGTTCGCGCTGTTCGGCAGGGTCACCCAGTCGGCCGTCATCGCACCGATGCGAATCTCGTCGACCGTGACGCCGTCGGGCAGCGGCTGGCTACCGAGCTGCGCTTCCATCCCGGCGCGCTGCTCCTCGATGGTCACGGTGCCGAGGGTATTCGGCTGGCCCTCGAGCAACGCGATCACTTGCTGCATTTCCTGGCTGGGCATGGCGCCTCCGGCGGCCGATCGAACGGTCGGACATCGTAGTGAGCGGTGCCGACCGAATGCAAACCGCGGCAACGACTCGCAGCGCGAGCCGCCGATGTCGCGCGGCGATCGGGACAGGACCGCGTTAGCGTGAGGTCCCCCTGACTCCCCCCTCCACATCACCGTCAGGGGCTTGCCGGGACGCCGCGGCGTCCCGGCTTTTCTGCTGCGCGCATCGACGCAACCACACGGGTCCGAGCCGTCGCAGATCAGCGCCGGCGATCGGACCGCCGCAACCTACTTGGATGGATCTTTCGAAAACGGCTTCATGCGCCGCAGCAGCCGATCGGGATCGGCCAGCGGCGTGTTGCGAATCGCTTGATCCACGCGCTTTTCGTATTTGGGATCGAGCCGTGCGACTTTGCTCGCGCTCGACAGGCGCACCGCGCCGCCGGAGACGATCCTATGCGCGGTCTTGCCGCAGTGTTCGCAAGGAACGGAAGCGGGACGCTCGGCGATCGCGCACCAGAGCGTCGTGATCTTTTCGCAGGTCGCGCAACGATACTCGTAGACCGCCACGATCAGGCCGCGAGCTGCGCCCCTGTGTCGAGGAACGACTGCAGCGTCAGGTGATAGCGCTCGAACTTCAGGACTTTGAGCGGATCGCTCCCCTTCACGATGCCGTTGGGCGCGTCGACGTCGAGGCTGACGAGCGACGGCGCCGAGCCTTTCGCGCGACCGGCCAGATAGTTGCGCCACGCATCGGGCGTCAATTCGAGATAGAAATCCGCGTCGCGCAGCGAGTCGAGGTCGATCGCGGTGACCCCGGCGCATTCGAACGCGACGAAGTCGACGATGAACGCCTCGTCGCCGGCTTTGAGACCCATGCGCACGTCGCTCGTGCCGAGCCGATGGAATTCGGGATCGCCGTTGACGGCGACGCGTGTCCGTTCGAGCAACTTCAGATCGAGCGATGCTCCACCCGTACGAGCAGTCATGACGCACTCCGCGCACTCGGCGTCTTCAGATACGCCGTCAATTCGTCCGGAAACATGAAGGTGCGTTCGACGCCGAGCCATTTCATCGTCGCCAGATATCGATTCACGTAATCCGACATCATGCGATCGACGATGCGCAGGCCCGCTTCGGCGCCGGCGATACCGTTGCCGAACACGATCGCGAGCGCCTCGCGCAACACGACGTCTTTCAGTTCGCGCACCAACACGCGCTCGCCGATGATGCACAGCTGATTGAGGATCAGGTTCTGATCCTCCTGATGATTGACGGCGTAGCGCAGGTGATCGATGCCGTACGTCAGGTGTCGCGCCTTGTCTTGCAAGCAACGGCCGAAAATCGCGCGTTCCGCATCGTTGTGCGCGTAGCGTTCGAGATATCGGTACAGCGTCTGCGTGAAGAGGCCGCGCAGCACGAGCAGATAGAGCACCGCCTCGGTCCAGCCGCCGCGGCTCTCGAGAATCATGCGGTTCACTTCGCCCGGACCTTCGAGACCGAGCCCACCGCCGTTGACGAGCGCGCGCTTGCGAAACACTTCCATGTGCCGCGCGCCGTCGAAACTGACGGTCGCGAGGAATTGCTTGATCTCGTGATAGCCGTACGCCATCAGCTGTTGCCAATACGTGACGCTCTCGACGTCGGCGTTCGCGTATTGCGAAAGCTCGGTGCACACCTGGCAAATCGCGCGTTCGACGTCGAACGGCAACGGCTGCACCGTTTCCCACGGGATGTCGACCGCCGGCGCCCAACGCCGCTGAATCGCCTCTTCATACATGTCTGCCGCGGAGTCGGCCCACAGATCCACTTTGTCGCGCACGGCATAGCCGAGCGGCGGCACGCCGCGGCGCGACATCGCACCGCGCGGCGCACGCGTTTGATCCGTCCACACCGGCGGCACTTCGCCGTAGATGCCGACGTTGAGATCGCCGAGCCTGAGGCCGTGTTTGCCGGGTTTCACCCGGGTGCCCCATTGGCGGCTCTTACCCATCCAACGCAGGTTCGGTTGCGCCGGCTGCACGCTCGGCGACGCCGGCGCATCGGCGGCGCTCGTCGGCGCCGCGCTCACGGGTTTGTCGGTCACGCGAAGTCTCCGATGCGTTTACGCCGCGGCGTGGTTGTCGAACGTCTGCACCAGCTGCGAACGGCCGTTGTCGAAACGGTCGCCGAAGCCGGTCGTGCGGACGCGCTTGATGTATTCCTGCACCTGACGCTTGCGGATCGCGATGAGCTGACGCACGCCTTCGTCGTACTTGTCCTTGCCGCCCCCCAACAGAATCGCCAGGGCTTCGCTGGAGTCGGTCTGCGCACCGGCCGGATTCTGCGAGCCGGCGAGAATCTGCCGCTCCGCTTCGTCGAGGTAGCACTGAATCTCTTCGCGACGTTGCGGCGCCGTCTCCGACATGTAGCGCATGTGCATCACGCCGAACGCGACGTGGCGCGCCTCGTCTTGCGCGCACAGGCGGTACATCGCCTTTTCGGCGTCGTTGTAGGCCATCAATTCGCCCATGCGGAACATCGTCAGCACTGCGCCTTCGCCGGAAATGTGCAGCCGCGACGACATCTCGGTGAAGTCGCGCGCGAGGTCGATGCTGCCGACGACGCCAGCCGTGCCGCCCGACGTCTGCATCAAGCCGCCGCCGTTCGCGAGCGCGCGCTTGCGGAACACGTCCATGTGGCGCGACTCGTCCATCACTTGCGCGAGCAGACACTGCCGCGGCTCGAAGAAGTCCGGCGTCGTCGCGGCGATCCAGCGCGCGGGTACGTCGCCGGCGACGAATTCGACTTCGGTGAAGAATGTCGCCAGCTGGCACTGCGCTTGTTCGATGTCGTCGGCGAGCGGTTTGATCGTGTGCCACGGCACGTCGGTCGCGGAACTCCACTGCCGCTGCAGCGCTTCCTCGTACAGGAACGACGCGTTGTCGAGCCAGATCTCGCTCTTCGTCATGACGGCGTAGCCGCCGATGCGGTAGGAATTGTTGCGCGCCGCTGCACCGCGCGGCCGACCGGTCTGGTTGTCGCTGCGCTCGTCCGGTTCGCCGTAGCTGCCGATTTGAATGTCGGCGAGCGTGAGCCCCTGTTTACCGACGGCGCCGCGCACGCCCCACTCGCCGTGGCGGTCCATCCAACTCAGATCGAGCGCGGGCGTGGTTCGCAGCAGTTCCGCTTCGCTCATGGTTGCTCCTTACACCGGCCGTCGAGAGTTCGGGTCACTATATTGTGTCGCAGGCATATCGCAATGACGCAGATTGAAAAAGTATTGTGCGAACGCCTCAACAATTGAGCCGTCCGCCGGATCGCCACGTCGTACCTATATAATCGCCGCCGCGATGGACCCGACCCTCCCCCAGCTGCTGCAGATCCTCGAACTCGAAGCGATCGAGCAGAACCTGTTTCGCGCGCACCACGCGCCCGGCACCGAAGGCCGCCTGTACGGCGGACAGATCATGGCGCAAGCGCTGATGGCGGCCGGTCGCACCGTGCCCGCCGAATTGCGCCCGCATTCGCTGCACGGCTATTTCCTACGCCCCGGCGACCCGCGGATACCGGTGCTGATGTCGGTCGACCGCATTCGTGACGGCAAGTCGTTCACGACGCGGCGCGTCGTTGCGATCCAAGCCGGTCACGCGATCTTCGAGATGTCGGCGTCGTTCCAAGTCGACGAGGACGGCCCGTCGCACCAGGCCCGCACGATCGTGCGCACGCCGCCGACGAAGGTTCATCCCGGGTTGATGCGCGAAGCGTTCGTCGCGTGGATGGAGGACTACAAGAGCCTGCGCGACGGCACCGCCAAGCCGCCGTACAAGCGCGTGTGGTTTCGCACGAACGGTACGGTCGGCGACGACCCGCTGTTGCACGCGTGCCTACTGACGTATCAATCCGATTCGGACCTGATGTCGACGTCGCGCCTGCCGCACCAACCCATCGACCGGTCACGGCTGCAGCGCGCGAGCCTCGACCACGCGCTGTGGTTCCACCGCCCGTTTCGGGCCGACGAATGGCTGTTGTACGACCTCGACAGTCCGACCGTCGCGCACGCCCGCGGCTATTGCCGCGGCGAGGTGTACCGTAGCGACGGCACCTTGGTGGCGTCCGCGATGCAGGAATGTCTGATGCGGTTGCACTGAGCGCCGCCGGCAGCGTCAACCGCGAGACGCCCCGCACGTTTCAATCATCGTCCCGGCGTTCGATGCGGCGCAGTACCCGCGCATCGACGGACATCGACGTCGCCGGCGTATAGAGTTCGAGCAGGGTATCCGGATCGCCGCCATGATCACGAAGGACGCCGTCATCGCCGCCAACCGCTTCGGTTTCGGCGCCAATCCCGACGAAATGAACGCGATCGCCGCCGATCCGCATGGTTGGGTCAAACAGCAGATCGCTCCCGAGAAGAAGCTGCCCCCGGCGCTCGCCGCATTGCCGTCGACGATGGACGACCAGATGGCGTTCTTCTTGTGGATCCGCGACTACCGCAAGGAGCTCGAGTCGAAGTCTGACGACTCCATGAAGGGGGGCGTCGAGAAGTCGTACGTCAAAGCGTTGGTGCCGCGCTACCAGACCGCGGTCAAGGCGCGGTTCGATACCGCCGTCAATACGCCGACACCGGTGTTCGAGCGCCTCGTGCACTTTTGGTCGAACCACTTCGTCGTGTCGGGTCTGAAACCGGTCGCGATCGCGCTGCCGCCGTCGTACGAGCGCGACGCCATTCGGCCGAACGTGACGGGCAAGTTCTCGGACATGCTGCTCGCAGTCGCGAAGCATCCGGCGATGCTGATCTACCTGGACAATGTCCGCAGCATCGGTCCGAATTCGCCGCTCGCGAAGAATCCGCCGAAGGAGAGGCCGAACTTCGCCGGCGTCACGCCGCCGCGCGGGCTCAACGAGAACCTCGCGCGCGAGATCCTCGAATTGCACACCGTCGGCGTCGACGGCGGCTATACGCAAACCGACGTCACGAGCTTCGCGAAGGTCATCACCGGCTGGCAGGTGATCGGGCCGCGCCAACTGGTGCGCTTTGCCGCGCGTTGGGCCGGCATCGGCAACGACCTCTTCTACTTCAACGAGCGCGCGCACGAACCGGGACCACAGACCGTCATGGGTAAGACGTACGCGGCCGACGGCGTCGAGCAAGGCGAAGACGTGCTGCACGACCTCGCGCGCAAGCCGTCGACGGCGACATTCATCGCAACGAAGCTCGCGCGGCACTTCGTCGCCGACGATCCGCCGCAAGCGGTGGTCGATCGCTTGGCCGGCGTCTTCCGCGCCACCGACGGCGATCTCGGCGCGGTCACGCGCGCATTGGTCGACTCGCCGGAAGCGTGGGCCGAGCCGCGCGCGAAACTGAAGCAGCCGGAGGAGTACTTGATCTCGGCAGTTCGCACGATGGGCGGGCCCCCTCTGCGCGATCGTCAGGTGGCCGGGAGTCTCAACGAAATGGGCCAGCGCGTGTACATGTCGCCCGGCCCGGACGGCTGGAGCGACCTGCAAGATTTCTGGCTGTCGCCGGACGGCGTGTGGAAGCGCATCGAGTGGGCACAGCTCGCCGGGCGCGCGTTGTCCGGCTCCGTCGCGCAGCCCGACCGCTACGCCGACGCCGTGTTCGGCGACACCCTCTCGGCGGCGACGAAGACCGCGATCGGGCGCGCCGAAAGTCCCGCGCAAGGACTCGCGCTGTTGCTGACGTCCCCCGAGTTCATGCGGAGATGACCATGCGCACCGTCAACCGTCGTACGTGGCTCAAACGGATGAGCGCCGGACTCGCGCTCGCATCCACGCCGCTGCCGCGCATCGCGCTCGCGAGTCCGGCGATCGACAAACGCTTCGTCGTGATCATCCAGCGCGGCGGCATGGACGGTCTCGCCGCCGTGCCGGCGCCGGGCGATCCGAACTACGAACGCGCGCGCGCCGGAATCGCGCTGCCGCCGCCCGGCAGCGACGGCGGGATTCTGAAACTCGACTCGACGTTCGGGTTGAACCCGCTGCTGACCGAGTTCGCGACGTTGTGGAGCGAAGGCACGCTGATGCCGATTCAGGCCGCATGCGTCGCGTATCACGGCCGCTCGCACTTCGAAGCGCAGAACGTGCTCGAGAACGGCTCGGCGATTCCGTACTTCCTGAAGACGGGCTGGCTGAACCGCGCGCTCGCGGCGCTGCCGAGTCAAACCGGCGACGCCGGCATCGCCATCGCACAGACGATGCCGGTGATCATGCGCGGCGACGCAACCGTGACGTCGTGGTATCCGTCGAATCTCCCGCAACCGAGCGGCGACACCATCGACCGCATCGCCGCGATGTACGCGACCGACCGGAAGCTCGACGACGCGCTCAAACGCGCGCGCGAAGCGCACGAGATGGCGAGCGACGTCGGCGGCGGCGCGCAATTCGCGGCGCTGATGACCGCCGCCGGCGACTTTTTGAACAAACCGCAAGGTCCACGCATCGCGATGATCGAGAGCGTCGGCTGGGACACGCACGCGAACCAATCGGCCGCGCACGGTCCGCTCGATCGCAACCTGCGCGAGTTGAATCGCGGCGTCGGAACGCTGAAGAGCGCGCTCGGGCCGGTGTGGGATCAAACCGCGGTGCTCGTGATGACGGAGTTCGGCCGCACCGTCGCGATGAACGGCACGCAAGGCACCGACCACGGCACCGGCGGCGCGGCGTTCCTGTTCGGCGGCGCCGTCAAAGGCGGCCGCGTACTCGCCGATTGGCCCGGTTTGAGGCCCAACGATCTACTCGAGGGGCGAGACCTGCGACCGACCACCGATTTGCGCGCTGTGATGAAAGGCGTCCTGGCGCAACACGTCGGCGTGCCGGAGCAACACCTCGAACGCGTCGTCTTCCCCGACAGTGCCGACGTCAAACCCGCGCGGGATTTGGTCCGTACTGCCTGATCGGGCGATACGGAGCGTCCATCCGATCGAAGGCGGCCGAGTCGCCGCGGTCGGCCTTACGTCTTCTTCTTCCACGGCTCGCCGGCCGCCGTGCGGATGAACGTTCCGGGCGCAGCCTTCTCGAAGACCTTCGGTGCGCCGACACGCGCGATGTCGTCTGCGGTCACGGGATCCTGCGCGGTCGAGTTCTGCTTTGCGATCTGCTCGTACACGGCTTTGCGTTTCGCGTTGACGTCGGCGACCAGCGCTTTCACCTCGGCCGACGGCTTCGCCGACACGGCCGCGACGTAGCCGGTCCAATCTTCGCCGACCAATCCTTGCGCGCGCGCTTCGTCGAGCGTCAATGCGAACGCGAGCACGGGAGCGCACGCGAGAACGAGCAATAACAAACGCCGAATCATTCGGATGCTCCTCAACTCAGAATATGTCGCTGTTGCCGTCGATCGCGCTGTCGAGCTGCTTGTCGACTTTGACGAGGATCTCGTGGCGGATGTTGACGTTCAGGTTGATCGTGATCGGCTGGTCGGTCGCGACTTTGACGGTCGGCGTGCATCCGCCGACGGCGGCGAAGGCGACCAGCAGCGTCGCGGCGATGCCGATCGAACGAGGGTGATTCATCTGGCCTCCGTGCCGACGTGACGGGGCCACCTTAGCACAACGCCGCGGCCCGCTCGGCGCTCGAGCGCGCCGGCCCGCTCGCCATTCACGCCGAGACATTCGAAGCACGGCTCATACGCGTCACTGGACGAAGCGGCGTTCGACCCGTTCGGTGATGCGGTCCGCTGCGCGCAGGCTCTGCAACAGCGCCGGCAAGCTCTCGGTGACGTTCAGATTGAATTGGATCACGCGCCCCTGCTCGACCACCGGATTCATCCCCTGCAGGCGCACGCCGAGCGCGAGTACGCCGTCCGCCGCGAGCGCGACCTTCGCGTCGAGCGTGTCGTAACGGAAATCCTCGAGCGCTTGCAGCGCGAATGCGAGACCGGATTTGTCGGCGAGCGATGCAGCGGCGCTGCCCTTGTAGATCAACGTGCCGCCCGGCGCGCGCGCCGTGACGCGACCGTCAGTGACGAGCACCGTCGAACCGTCGAGCGTCACCGGCAAGCGACCGTCGAGCACGCCGTCGCCGCGCACGTCGCCGCCTTCGAGCGCGAGCACTTGCGCGAGCTGTAGATCGCTCAGGTCGATCGTCAGCGACGCCTTGTCGAGCGCGAAGTCGTACTCGAACGCCTTCGCGTCGAAGCGTCCACCGAGCACGGCGCCCGAGAGATCGTTCACATGCACGACGCCGGCGTCGACGGCAAAATCCACCGCGACGTTCGTCGCCGGAAAACCGACGTCGACGGAATCGATCGTCACCACGTTCGCGCCGATCGAGAAGCCGTCGTTCGAGATCGCGATCGGCAAGTCCGCACTGACGCCCTGTATCGCGTTCGCCTGGTAATGGGCGCGGCTCGCACTCACCTGCAGCCGACCGTGCGCCGCGTACGTGGCCTGCGCGACGTTCCAACCGCCGTCGAGACGCAGTTCGAACGTGCCGTCGTCGACGTCGTACGGCGCGTCGAAGCCCGGCAACTCCGATTTCAAGGCAGCTTTTTGCGCGCGCCACGACCCGCCGAGCCCGAACGTGCCGGTCGCGGCGTCGAGATCGTGCGACACCGTCACGCGGATCGGCCAAGCGTCGCGCCCCGCGTGCGTGCGCAACGTCGCGCTCGCGGTCACGGTATTGCCGGCGAGCTTCACGCCGTCGGCCGCTATCCACGTATTCGCCAGCGTTACCGTGCGCTCGCCGACGGCGATCGGCGGCAGCGACACGCGACAGTCGATCGAGCCGACGTCGACACCGAGGGGCGCCGTCTTGATCGCGATCGAGATCGGGCCGACCGTGGACGCTTCGATACCGGCCGACGTCAGTACCAAATGCGCGCCGGCGTCGACCTTCGCGTCGATCGTCGTGCCGATCGCGTAGTCGGCTTCGAACGCCGCGTCGAACACGTCGTCGCCGCGCTTGCCCGTCAGCGCGAAACGCGCGCGGCCGCGGCCGTCGACGCCGAGCGCCGAATTCGTCCCGGCACCGAGACGGCCTTCGAAGTCGACCGATACGTGGCCGCCGGTCTCGACGATGCCTGCCGCCGCGACCAGCGCGTGCAGCGGCTTGCCGGTCAGCGCGACTTGCCCTTTCAGCGCCATCGCACCGCCATCGGGGGCGCCGGTCGCGAGCAACACCGGCGCGCCGTCGAGACCGACGACGCCGACGTCGAAGCTGCGATCGATACCGACCGCGCCGCGTACGTGCAACCGAATCGGTTTCTCCGGCGTCGCCAGCGACAGCGTCAGGCCGTCGCCGACGCGCAACCGACG
>DASRZO010000239.1:0-2625 GCA_035686405.1 Pseudomonadales bacterium
CGCGGAACGGCTCGACGTCGTAGACGACTTCGGTGCGCGGCGACGGGGCGCCGTGCGCGATCGTCGGCCACATGTCGAGGCCGTCGAGCGGCTTGCCGCCGGCCGTGGTACCGGCGGCGAGGCCGACGAGCGTCGGAAACATGTCGACGATATGCATCGGCGAGTCGACCACGGTGTCGGGTGCGATTTTGCCGGGCCAGTTCGCCAGTGCGACGACGCGTGTACCGCCTTCGTACAAGCTGCCTTTGCCGTCGCGGAACGAACCGTTGTCCGCTGGAATCGTGCTGTTCGACATGTCGACTTCGCCGGTGACGGCGGCCGAGCGCGGGCCGCCGTTGTCGCTTTCGAACACGATCAGCGTATCGTCGCGCATGTGGCGCGCTTCGAGCGCAGCGACGACGCGGCCGATCTGATCGTCCATCGCGGTGATCATCGCCGCGTACGCGCGCCGCGACTGATCGGAAATGTTGGCGTAGCGATCCAAGTACGCCTGCGGCGCTTGATACGGCGCGTGCGGCGCGGTGAACGCCAGATAGAGGAAGAGCGGCTTGGCGACGTCGTGCTTCTCGATCAGCCGCACCGCGTCGTTGCCGAGCAATTCGGTGACGTAGCCGTCTTCCCGCACTGGCTTGCCGTCGCGGAACCAATCGCGCGTGCCATGTGCGGAGTGCGTGTAGTAGTCGATCTCGCCGAGCAGCGGACCGTATTGATAGTCGAAGCCGCGTGCGCGCGGCCAGTATTTGCGGTCGCCGTGGCCGAGGTGCCATTTGCCGACGATCGCCGTTTCGTAGCCGGCCGCATCGAGCGCCTGCGGCAGCGTGCGCTCGTCGAGCGCGAGGCCGTACTTGCTCGCCGACATGATCACCAACGTCTGCAGGCCGTAGCGGTGCGGATAGCGGCCGGTCATCAGTGCCGCGCGCGACGGCGTGCACATCGGCTGCGCATAGAACTGCTCGAGCCGCGCGCCGTCGGCGGCGAGCCGGTCGATGTTCGGTGTTCGGATGTCGGAGCCGTGGAAACCGACGTCCTTCCAACCTTGGTCGTCCGACATGATGTAGACGATGTTCGGCGGGGCGGCCCACGCCGAGTGTGGCATCCAACAACCGAGTATTGCCGCGAACAACGCGCCGGCGGCGCGCAATGCGTATTGCATGTTACGTGGCTTCTCCGTGCACCGAACGAATCGGCGCATTCTCCTGATGATGGTTCTCAATGCAAACGGTTTTCGCGGCGCGGCCGTCTCGTTGGGGCCGGGAACGAGATCGCGGCGAGCTAGGCGATCTTCAACACCTTCCGCGCGTTGTCGCGGAGGAACTTCGGCCACACGTGATCCTTGAACGGTACGCCGTGCATGTCGGTCATGATCCGTTCGAGCGAGAGGCCCATCGGAAAGTATCCGGCGTAGATGATCTTGTCGGCGCCGCGCGTGTTCGCGTAGTCGACGATCGCCTTCGGATAGTGTTTCGGCGCGAATGCCGACGTCGAGTAGTACAGGTTCGGCCACTTCAGCATCAGCTTGATCGCGAGGTCTTCCCACGGCTCGCAGCCGTGCCGCGTGACGAACACGAGCTCGGGGAAGTCGTACATCACTTGATCGATCAGCTCGACCTTTTGCGGCCACATCGGGAAGCGCGGCCCCGGCACGCCGGCGCACGAGAAGATCGGTACGCCGAGCTCGACGCACTTCGCGTAGATCGGATACATCTTCGCGTCGCCGATGCCGACCTGCGGGTTGAAGCCTGCGTTGAACGCGCCGAACGACCGCACGCCGTACGCCTCGTACTGGCGCACCATGTCGCGAATCCCCTCCATGCCTTTGTTGGGGTCGACGGAACCCTGCGGCACGAAGCGATCCGGATGTTCCTTCAACGCCTTGCGGCTGACGTCGCCGCCGACGCCGATCAACCCGATCTCGACGCCGAAGCGATCCATCTCGTGCAGCGTGACCGTAATCGGATCGCCTTTGCCGTACAGTTCTTTCGGCACGTTCTTGAACATGTATTCGACCGGAAAGTCGAACTGCGCCGACGGATCTTTCAGCTGCTCGCGAATGAAGTCGTACATTTTGAAGTCGTCGGCCGGGAAACCGATCATCGTGTCGACGATGCCGACACCGCTGGGCATCGCCACGATCAGACTCCGTACAGCGCGTTCGTGAACAGGTAGCACGCCGAGTCGCGCGGGATCTGGTCGCGCGGCAGCGGCGTATCGATCTGCTGCGGCGTCGGGCCGTATTGCGCCGCGAGCGGCCGCAGCTTCTCGAGATCGAACTTGTAGAGCTTGGCCGCGTTCTCGCCGAGCAACTTCCGGCGCCGCGCGTCGGCCATGTTCGCGAACGTCAGCCGCAGCGACTCGAGGTTGTACGGGAACGTGCCTTCGTAGTGCGGATAGTCGTTGCCCCACAGCACGCGGTCTTCGCCGATCTCGTCGATGCCGGCGAGGTCCGCGAGGCTCGGAAAGCTCGCGCCGTACCAGCAATTGCGCGCGGCGTATTCGCTCGGCTTGTCCTTCAGCACCCACTGCATGCCTGCGTACGTCATCTCGCCGATCGAGCCGCGCTTGAAGCCCATGTGGATGCGGTCGAGCGACTTCAGCATGTCGCCGACCCAACCGCAGCCGCTCTCG
>DASRZO010000240.1:0-7453 GCA_035686405.1 Pseudomonadales bacterium
GTCGCGAGGATCGCGGCGCGGTCGACCGCGACCAGGTCGAGTCCGCCGAGCCCCTCCGGACGGCCGTCGCTGCACGGTACGAACCGCAGCGTCGCGTTCGCCAGCTCGATCGTCGGCTGGGCGCCGCCGCGTACCGGCAGCTCGGCGATCTCCGCCCAGCGCCGCGCGACCTTGCCGGGGTCGTCGCACTGGATCTCCGCCGCGGCGATTCGCGCTACGCGGTCGGTGCGCTGTGCCTTCTTCCAATTCGCGCCGCCGGCCGGTTCCCACGGTCCATCCGGATCGAGCGCCCCCTTGCCGAGTTGTTGGTCGATCTCGAAGAACGACCCGCCGGTGTCCTTCGGATGCATCTGCATGTTCTTGAATTCGTGCGTGTCGAACTGATTGACGATGCGTACGCCGAGTTCTTCGACGCGCTTGCGGCGCGGCGCGTGGTCGTCGCACTGCGTGATCACCATGTAGCCGCCGGCGCCGCCGCGGCGTTCGAGATAGCGGCCGCCGGCGGTGCCGTCGCGGGTCGGCGCCACGATCTCGATGAACTGATTACCGAGCGGCAGCAACGCGTTGACGAGACCGAAGTGCGCGACGCCCGGATCGCGGAAGCAGACTTCGAGACCGAACAGCGCGCGCAGTTCATCGACGGCCGGCTCGAGCTCCGGCGCCACCAATGCGATTTGTCGTAGACGCAGCCACATGATTCCCCCGTTTTTCCGAACGAACGCAGCAAAAAAATTGCTGGCCGAGGAGTCTATGCCATGGCCAAAATGCTGACCATCGACGTGGGGAACGATCGAGCGTTGGGGGAAGTACTCGATGGATAGGCAACAAGCGATCGCGGAGCTGACCGCGCCCGGCGGCCCGTTCGAAACGCGCAAGGCGACGGTGCTCGGCGTGCCGATGACGATCTTCGCGAACGCGGCGCCGTCGCTGCGCGCGGTGTTCGAGTCGACGCGTGCGTTCGGGGACCGCGAGTTTCTGGTGTACGAGGACGAACGCTGGACCTTCGCCGAACTGCATCGACGTGCGCGGGCGCTCGCGCACTACCTCGTCGATCACGGCGTTCGCAAAGGCGATCGCGTCGCGATCGGCATGCGCAACTATCCCGAATGGGTGCTCGCGTTCTGGGCGTGTCAGTCGATCGGTGCGGTGGCGGTGACGCTGAACGCGTGGTGGACCGGTGACGAGCTGAATTACGCGTTCGAAGATTCCGGCGCACGCGCGGCGATCCTCGACGGTGAACGCGTCGAGCGCATCGTTCCGTATCTGCCGAAGCTCTCCGTGGAGGTGCTGGTCGGCGTGCGCGATGCAGCGGGTTCGCTGCACGCACGGTGGCTCGACGATGCGCTGACGCCGTATCTCGAGCGCGATGCGATGCCGGACGTCGACGTCCAACCCGACGACTACTCGACGATCATGTACACGTCCGGCACGACCGGGCGGCCGAAGGGCGCGCTTGCGACGCACCGCAATCACGTCACCAATCTAACGAATTCGTTCTTGGGCGGCGCCGTGGCGGCGCGCGTCGCCGGTGTGGTGCCGCAGCCCGGCGTCGCGCCGCCGCAACCGGTATCGCTGCAGACGTTTCCGTTCTTCCACATCGGCGGCTTGAGCGGTCTGTACGTGAACACGGCGACCGGGGCGAAGGTTGCGCTGATGTACAAGTGGAACGCGGAGCAGGCGCTCGAACTCGTGCAGCGCGAAAGAGTGTCGTCGATCGCCGGCGTGCCGACGGTGGTGCGGCAGCTGCTCGAAGCGGCGAAAGAAAAAAACCTCGAACTGTCGTCGCTCGCCGGCATCGCGTCCGGCGGCGCGCCGGTACCGCCGGATCTGATCGACACGATCGGCGTGCAATTCTCCAAGCGCGTCGCGCCCGGTAACGGCTACGGCCTCACCGAAACGACGTCGGCCGTCATCAGTAACGGCGGTGCCGACTACTTCGCGCGGCCGGACAGCGTCGGCAGGCCGGCGCCGGTCGCCGATGCACGCGTCGTCGACGATCGCGGCATCGACGTCGCCGACGGCGAGATCGGCGAGATTTGGATCCGCGGACCGCACGTGGTGCAGGGGTATTGGAACAAGCCCGAGGCGACGGCCGAAGCGTTCACGGACGGCTGGTTCCACACCGGCGATTTGGGATATCGCGATCCGAGCGGATTCTTCTACGTCGTCGATCGCAAGAAAGACGTCGTCATCCGCGGCGGCGAGAACGTGTACTGCGCCGAAGTCGAGGCGGTGTTGTTCCAACATCCGGCCGTGCAGGACGTCGCGATCATCGGCCTGCCGCACCGAATGCTCGGCGAGGAAGTGGCGGCGGTGATCGAGGCGCGGGCCGGACAAGAGATCGACCCGGCCGACATCCAGGCGTTCGTCGCGACGCGCCTCGCCCGATTCAAAGCGCCGACGCAGGTGCTCGTGCACGACGGTCCGCTGCCGCGCACGGCCACGGGCAAAGTGCTGAAGCGCGATTTGAAACAGAAGTACTCGGCCGGTTGACGTCCCAACGAATCCGTTCGGCCGCACGGCGAGACCTTGCCGCACACGGAGACTTGGGCCTACATCGGGACATGGTGGTGCATCGAGAAATGGGGAGACCCTGCATGCGCGTCGCGTTCGTTCTGTCGTTGGTGCTGCTCGCCGGCTGCGGCGATCCGGTGATGATCCTGCCGGGCGGCAAGCTGTCCGGTGTGCCGACGCCCGTGCCGGCAGATTGGTCGTCGGTCGATGGCGTGAAGACGATTCAAGTCGAGTTCCGGCTGCAGGACCCGTACTCGCACAACATTTGGGGTGTCGGGATCGGGCCGGACCTCTACATCGCGACCGGCGCCAAGGGGACGCGTTGGACGCCGATGGTTGCGGCGGACCCGAATGTCATCGTCCGGGTCGGGTCGGCGCTGTACGACTTGAAGGCCGTGGCGGTCACGGACGCGGCCGAGCGCGCCCGCGTCGCGGCGGCGTACGCGAAGAAGTACGAGGTCAAAGTCGACGACAACTGGGTCGCGCAAGGGATGATCTTCCGGCTCGATCGCCGCTCGTAGCGGCGCGCGGCGCGATCGCTCGGGCGCACACCTCAGGGATCGAGCAGGCTTCGAGCAGGCTCGAACGCGCAGCGAGCGAGCGGTGCGGACCCCGACGGGCGCGCCGCCGTGTGCGCGCCGACTGCGCCGCAACGCGTGGTCCGTGCGTCGAAGCGCCGACCGGCCGGCGCTCGCCGGTCGCCTTCGACACGAAAGTTCTTGATCTGAAACGAGTTCCCCTTTACTTTTCGCGCTCGTTTTTTCTGGCGCACCGCTGATCGAGCCCCACCAGGGTCCGCGTGTCGGAAACACCCAAGACACCGTCGCTTCGCGTCATTTTTCGTTTCGCAACCGGTATTCAACAGGCAGGACCGTGGCCAGGCAAAAAGACCTCAAGCTGTATCGCAACATCGGCATCATCGCGCACATCGACGCCGGCAAGACGACTACCACCGAACGCATCCTTTACTACACCGGTCGCAAGCACCAAATCATCGAGGTGCACGACACGAAGGACGGGAAGGCGAGCACGACGACCGACTACCTCGAGCAAGAACGCAAACGCGGCATCACGATTCAGAGCGCGGCGGTCTCGACCGAGTGGAACGGCTTCCAGATCAACCTGATCGACACGCCCGGCCACGTCGACTTCACGATCGAAGTCAACCGCAGCTTGCGCGTGCTCGACGGCGCGGTGGTCGTGTTCGACGGCGTTGCCGGCGTCGAGCCGCAAACGGAAACGAACTGGCGCCTCGCGAACCAGTACAACGTGCCGCGGCTCTGCTACGTCAACAAGATGGACCGCATGGGTGCGAACTTCGCGCACTGCGTGAAAGGCATTCGCGAACGGCTCGGCGCGAACGCGCTCTTGTGTCAGGTGCCGATCGGCAGCCAAGACGAATTCGTCGGCATGGTGGACCTGATCGCCGGGCTCGCGTACGTGTGGGACTCGGACGACAAGGACGCCGACTGGGAAAAGATTCCGTTCGATCAACTGAAGGGGCGTTTCAAGTTCGCGCTGCCGTCGGACGCCGAATGGATCGACCGCGTCGCCGAGTTGCGCCAAGAGACGCTCGAGACCGCGCTCGCGCTCGACGACGACGCGTTCCTGCACTTCGTCGAAACCGGCGAGTTCGATCCGAAGGTGCTGAAGGAGTGCATCCGCAAAGGTACGGTGACGTTCAAGCTCGTGCCCGTACTGTGCGGTTCGTCGTTCAAGAACAAGGGCGTGCAGCAGTTGCTCGACGCAGTCGTCGACTATCTGCCGTATCCCGGCGAGAACGGCGGCATCGGGCTCGTCGACGTCGACGGTCATTCCGTCGGCGTGCAGGAAGTCAGCGACGATGCGCCGCTGCGCGCGCTCGCGTTCAAAGTGATCAACGACCAATTCGGTTCGCTGACGTTCATTCGCATCTACTCGGGCGTCCTGAAGAAAGGCGACTCGCTGATCAACGTGACGCGCGGCAAGAAGGAACGCGTGGGGCGGATCGTCGAAGTGCAGGCGAACCAGACGAAGGACATCGAAGAAGCGCGCGCCGGCGACATCTGCGCGCTGGTGTCGATGCGCGAGACGGAGACCGGCGATTCGCTGTGCGATCCGGATCATCCGGTGCTGCTCGAACGGATGCGCTTCCCCGATCCCGTCATCAGCGTCGCGATCGAGCCGAAGTCGCGCGCCGACCAGGACAAGCTGTCGGCGGCGATCTACAAGATGGTGAAGGCCGATCCGTCGCTGAAGCTCAACGTCGACCACGAAACCGGTCAGACGGTATTGCGCGGGATGGGCGAACTCCACCTGGAAGTGACGATCGACCGCATGCGCACCGAGCTCGGCGTCGAAGCGGCGATGGGCAAGCCGAAGGTCAGCTTCCGCGAAGCATTCGGTCGCGTTGTCGAACACACCTACACGCACAAGAAGCAGACCGGCGGTTCGGGCCAGTTCGCCGAAGTGAAAGTCTCGTTCGAACCGGCGGAGACCGGCACGGGGATCGAGTTCATCGACGAGATCGTCGGGGGGCGCATTCCGCGCGAGTTCATTCCATCGGTCGAACACGCGATTCGCACCGAATCGAAGAGCGGGCAGATCGCCGGCTACGAAGTCGTCGACTTCAAAGCGCGGCTTTTGGACGGGAAATTCCACGACGTCGACTCGTCGGCGCTCGCGTTCGAGATCGCCGGCCGTGCGTGCTTCCGCGAAGCGCACAAGATGAGCAAACCGAAGTTGCTCGAGCCGATCATGCGCATCGAAGTGGTGGTCGAGTCGACGTATCTCGGCGACGTCATCGGCGACATCAACCGCCGGCGCGGGCAGGTGACCGAGCAAGGTACGAAGGGGACGTCGGCATTCGTACAGGGCTATGTGCCGCTCGCGGAAATGTTCGGTTACATTAGCTTCCTGCGATCGGCAACGAGCGGTCGCGGTACCTTTACGATGGAATTCGATCGGTATGCGGAAGTGCCGCAAGGCATGGTGGACTCGATCCTGCAGAAAGACGGGCGCTGAGGACCTTTTTCGTTGTGTCAGAGCACGTTTGACGGACGTTAGGAGTCGGCGACACCGTCCATGCTGTTGACACTCGTCATCCTCTATCTGCTGGTCACGATCGCGATCGGGTTGTGGGCGGCCAAGCGCGTCAAAAACACCGCCGACTTCGCGATCGCCGGTCGGCATCTGCCCCTCATCATGATCGTCACCACCACCTTCGCGACGTGGTTCGGTGCGGAGACCGTGCTCGGGATTCCCGCGCGCTTCGTGCAGGGGGGCTTGCACAGCATCGTCGAGGATCCGTTCGGCGCCGGCACGTGCTTGATCCTCGTCGGCATGTTCTTCGCGGCGAAGCTGTACAAAATGACGCTGCTGACGATCAGCGACTATTACCGCGAGCGGTTCGGCCGCGTGATCGAAGTCGTCTGTTCGCTCGTGATCATCTTGAGCTATCTCGGCTGGGTGTCGGCGCAGGTCACGGCGCTCGGTCTCGTCTTCAACTTGCTGTCGGACGGCGCGATTTCGCCGCCGCTCGGTATGGTGCTCGGCACCGCGTCGATTCTCGCCTACACGCTCTTCGGCGGGATGTGGTCGGTCGCGGTCACCGACTTCATGCAGATGATCATCCTGGTCGTCGGTCTCGCGATCATCGCGATGTTCGCGGCCGAACAAGCGGGCGGCGCCGACAAAGTGCTCGCGCTCGCGTCGAGCAAAGACCTCTTCCAGTTTCTACCGCCGCCGAATTTCGCCGAGGTCGTCGCGTTCTTCGGCGCCGGCATCACGATGATGTTGGGGTCCATTCCACAGCAGGACGTGTTCCAGCGCGTGATGTCGGCGCGCGACGTGAAGGCCGCGACGCGCGGCCCGGTGATCGGCGGTGCGTGCTACATCATGTTCGCGTTCGTGCCGATGTTCCTGGTGACGAGCGCGCTGATCATCATGCCGGATCAGGCGACGTCGTTGATCGAATCGGATCCGCAGAAGGTGTTGCCGACGCTCGTGCTCGAGCACATGCCGTTCATCATGCAGGTGTTCTTCTTCGGGGCGCTGATGTCGGCGCTGAAGTCGACCGCCTCAGCGACGTTGTTGGCGCCGTCGGTGACGTTCGTCGAGAACATCTGGCGTCAGTTCTTCCCGCGCCAAGGCGACAAGAAGGAACTGTGGACGATGCGCGTGTCGGTGTTGGTCTTCGCGATCGGCGTCTGTACGTACGCGATCGCGCTGCAAGGCACGCCGATTTACGAACTCGTCTCCGGCGCGTATCAGGTCACGCTCGTCGGCGCCTTCGTGCCGTTGGTGGCGGGCCTGTACTGGAAACGCGCGAGCACGCAAGGCGCGATCTTCTCGATCATCCTCGGCGTGTTGACGTGGATCCTGTTCCTCGCGACCCCGGCCGGCGAGACGTTCCCGGCGCAGCTCGCGGGCTTCCTGATGGCATGGGTCGGCCTCGTGCTCGGTTCGCTCGGACCGCAGACGATCCGCAACCGCCACGGTTCGCACCATCACATCGTCGGCGTCCACGGCTGAAACGCCTGTCTGCCGCGGTGCGGCGGATCGTGTTGTCTGCGGAAATCGCAATCTCGGATGATCTGTCGATTTGATTTATAGACCCGAGATCGATGGACTGCGTGCAGTAGCGGTCCTTCCCGTCATTTTCTATCACGCAGGGTTTGCGTTCGCGCACGGCGGCTATATCGGTGTAGACGTATTCTTCGTCATCAGCGGCTACTTGATTACGTCGCTGATCGTCGAAGAGAAGGTGGCGGGAACATTCTCGCTCGCGTCGTTCTACGAACGTCGTATGCGACGCCTGCTTCCGGCGCTATTCATTGTGTTATTCGCTGCCGGTATCTGCGCATGGATGCTCTTCACGCCACAGCAGCTGTCGGCCTTCGGTGCGAGCGTCGTTGCAACGTCGCTGTTCGCCTCGAATTTCTACTTCCTGCATGAAACA
>DASRZO010000241.1:0-44075 GCA_035686405.1 Pseudomonadales bacterium
AACCGCATCCGCGGCGGCGATCAACAGATTTGGACCTTCGGCCTGAACTGGTACATCAACAACGTCATCAAGGCGCAACTCAACTACCAATACGTCGACGTCAACCGGTTGACCGCCGCCGGCGCGCGACTGGGTCAGGACGTCGACCAAATTTCCATGCGGTGGCAGTTCGCGTTCTGAACGCCGACGAATTTACCAATCGGAGAATGTGATGAATCTCGGAAGATCCCTTCGGCGCGCGTTCGCGCTGATTTTTGCGGCAGCAAGCGTGCTGCCGGCGGCCGCGGCCGATCAAGAGCTGACGTTGTTGAACGTCTCGTACGATCCAACGCGTGAACTATGGCGCGACATCAACGACCACTTCATCCCGGAGTACAAGGCGAAGACCGGCATTTCGCTGACGATCAATCAGTCGCACGGCGGCTCCAGCACACAAGCGCGCGCCGTCATCGACGGTCTCGACGCGGACGTAGTGTCGCTGGCGTCGTACATCGACACCAACGCGATCGCGAAGCGCGGGTTGATCAAGGCGGGTTGGATCGACCGCCTGCCGAACCGTTCGCTGCCGTACACGTCGACGATCGTGTTCGTCGTTCGCAAGGGCAATCCGTGGAAAATCCACGATTGGCCGGACCTGGTGAAGCCGGGCGTCGAAGTCGTGACGCCGAATCCGAAGACGTCGGGCAACGGTTACCTGACGTTCTTCAGCGCGTGGGGCTCGGTCGTGCTGCGCGGCGGTACCGAGGATCAAGCAAAGGCGTTCCTCGCGGATCTGTACAAACACGTACCTGTGCTCGACTCCGGCGCGCGCGGTTCGACGACGACGTTCGTGCAAAAGCGCATCGGCGACGTGCACCTCGCGTGGGAGAACGAAGCGCGCCTCGAAGTCGAGGAAGCGAAGGGCTCGCTCGAAGTCGTCTATCCGCCGATCAGCATTCTCGCGGAACCGTTCGTGGCGGTCGTCGATGCGAACGTCGATCGAGCGAACGGACACCGCGCGGCGGCAGAGGCGTACTTGCAGTACCTGTACACGGATGAAGGGCAGGAGATCATCGCGAAGCACTACTATCGCCCGTACAACGCGGCGATCTTGCAGGCGCACGCGGCGGACTTCCCGACCATCGAGCTGTTCCCCATCACCAAAATCGCAGCGGGTTGGGAAGAAGCCCAGAAGCGTTTCACCGGCGATGGCGGCTTGTTCGATACCTTCTATAAGCCCGGGCAGTAAACGTTCAACAAAGGACAGGGACGCTCATGCGTGCGTGAGCGTCCTTTCCATACGTTCGAGAAATGTGATCGCAGATGGCCAACGTCAACCGGAGGGTTTTGCCGGGGTTTTCCCTCACGCTCGGATACTCGGTGTTCTATCTGAGCGTGCTGGTCATCATTCCGATCGCCGCGTGCTTTCTGAAAGCCGGTTCGCTCACGCTCGACGATTTCGTTCGAGCGGTGTGGACGGACCGCGCGCGAGCCGCGTATGCGTTGACGTTCGGCGCGGCGTTCGTCGCGGCGACGGTCAACGTCGCGCTCGGTCTGCTGATCGCGTGGGTTTTGGTGCGGTACGAATTTCCGCTGAAGAAACTCCTCGACTCGCTCGTCGACCTGCCGCTCGCGTTGCCGACCGCCGTCGCCGGCCTCGTCTATAGCGCGCTGTACGTACCGACCGGTTGGCTCGGCCAGTATCTGGTGCCGCTCGGCATCCAGGGTGCGTACACGCGGCTCGGCATCGTGCTCGTTCTGATATTCGTCGGCTTGCCGTTCGTGGTACGCACCGTGCAGCCGATTCTCGATGATCTCGACCCGGAAAGCGAAGATGCGAGCGCTTCGCTCGGCGGCACGCGCTGGCAAACCTTCAGACACGTGATCTTGCCGCTGCTCTATCCCGCGATGGTGACGGGATTCGGACTCGCGTTCGCGCGCGGCGTCGGCGAATACGGTGCAGTCGTCTTCGTCAGCGGGAACATGCCGTTCAAGACCGAGATCGCGCCGATCCTGATCGTTGCGCGGTTGGAGGAATTCGCGTACAGCGAGGCGACCGCGATCGCCGTCGTGTTGTTGGTACTGTCGTTTCTGTCGCTGCTGGTGATCAACCTGGTCGAGCGCTGGAGCACCCGCTATGAGCGCTGAAGGCGTGTCGGTCCGGCAGTCGCAGAACGACGCCGTTTGGGTGCGCCGTACGCTGACGGGTGCGGCAGTGCTGGTCATCTTCGTGCTCGTGATCATTCCGCTCGTCAACGTGTTCGCGCAGGCGTTGAGCGACGGTCTCGGTGCGTATTGGGACAACCTTTTTCGCGATCACGACACGTTAGCGGCGATCAAGCTGACGCTGATCGTCGCGCCGACTGCGCTGCTGCTGAACCTGATCTTCGGTGTCACTGCGGCGTGGGCGATCGCGAAGTTCAGTTTTCCCGGACGCACGTTGCTGACGGCGCTGATCGATCTGCCGTTCTCGGTTTCACCGGTCGTCGCCGGGCTCATCTTCGTACTGATCTTCGGGCTACAGGGTTATTTGGGTCCGTTCCTGCGGCGCGATGGTTATTCGGCGATGCCGTATCTACTGTCGCTGCTCGTCGTCGCGATGTACGTGTTGCTCTATCTCGGATTTCGCCCGATCAATCCGATCGAACGGCTGGGTTGGTGGAAACATCCTTGGTCGGCGACGCTCGTCGGCGGTGCGATGGTGTTCGCGTTGACGTTCGCGCCGCAGATTTACTTCGAAGTTTGGCCGCGCGACACGAGTTTGAAGATCATCTTCGCAACGCCGGGCCTGATCCTCGCAACCGCGTTCATCACGTTCCCGTTCGTCGCGCGCGAATTGATTCCGGTGATGGAAGCGATCGGTGTCGAGGAAGAACTCGCCGCGGTGAGTCTCGGCGCCAATGGCTGGCAGGTCTTCTGGCAGATCACGGTGCCGAACATCAAGTGGGGCCTCATCTACGGCATCATCCTGTGCAACGCGCGGGCGATGGGCGAATTCGGCGCCGTCTACGTCGTGTCGGGACACATCGCCGGCGTTACCGATACGATGCCGCTGCGCATCGAAAAACTGTTCCAGGAATACAACTTGCCCGGCTCGTTCGCCGTTGCTTCGCTGTTGACGCTCGTCGCGCTGCTCACGCTGCTGGCGAAGATCGGCGTCGACCGCGCGGAGGCAAATCGGATCAAGACCGCGAGCGAAGGCACCAACGAGTTACGTTCATGAGTATCTCGATCGATCGAGTCTATAAAAAGTTCGGCAATTTCACGGCGCTCGACGGCGTCAGTCTCGATGTGCCCGACGGCACGCTGCTCGCGTTGCTCGGCCCTTCGGGCTCCGGCAAGACGACGTTGCTGCGGATCATCGCGGGGCTCGAGGTCGCCGATTCGGGAACGGTGATCAGTGACGGCGAGGACATCACGCACCAGTCGGCGCGCCATCGCAAAGTCGGTTTCGTGTTCCAACACTATGCGCTGTTCCGCCACATGACGGTCGCGCAGAACATCGCATACGGTCTCAAGGTACGGAAAGCGCCGCGCAAACAAATCCAAGAGCGCGTCGACGAGATGCTGCGCTTGATTCGGCTCGAGACGCTGCAGAACCGGTATCCGGCGCAGTTGTCGGGTGGCCAACGGCAACGCGTCGCGCTCGCGCGCGCGCTGGCGGCGCAGCCGAGCGTGTTGTTGCTCGACGAACCGTTCGGCGCGCTCGACGCGAAAGTGCGCCAAGAGCTGCGGCAGTGGATCCGCCGGCTGCACGACCAAATCCACGTGACGAGCATATTTGTGACGCACGATCAGGAAGAGGCGTTCGAGGTCGCCGATCGCGTCGTGGTAATGAATCACGCACGCATCGAACAGATCGGCACTCCGCAGGAGGTGTACAGCCATCCCGCGACCGCGTTCGTGTATCAATTCCTGGGCAACGTCACGACGTTCGCGGGTACGGTGCGCGACGCGTGGTTTCAGCTCGGGCAGACGGCGACCTATCTACCGGTCAGCGAGCCGGTGCGCAACGGCCCGGCGATCGCCTGCGTGCGCAATCACGACGTCAAAGTCCACCTGCAGCCGAGCGCGTTGGCGCCGATTGCCGCGCGCGTCACGCACGTGAACGCGGCGGGCTCGGTCGTCCGCGTCGAGCTCGAGCGCGCCGACGACAACAGTCGCATCGCGGCGGAGCTCTGCAAGGAAAACGGTGTGCCGCCGCTGCACCCGGGCGCGATCGCCTACGTCGAGCTGCGCAATGTGCGTGTGTTCCCGAGCGACGGCGCGGCGGTGCCGGCGCCGATTGCCGCCACCGCCCGCGAGCCGGTCGCCGACGCGGTCGGCTGATCGCAAGACGTGAGCGTATGCGGTCCGCCGCGGCAAACGTGCGCGAGGGTGTAGTTGGTCGAGGCGCGAACCATCCGGACGTCAACGGCGTGACCGTTCGCGCCTGAGCGGCGTCGTTGGTTGCGGCTACAGCGCCTCGACCAACGCCCACGCGCGCTCGGATCGCATCCGGCACGCGTCTTTGAAACCGATCGCCGTCTCCGAACTCGCGTTGCCGTCGAGGCCGCGCTTGTACACGCCTTGGATGATCGCGGCCGAGCGGAACAGGTTGTATACGACGTAGAAGTTCCAGTTCTCGATCTCGCCGCGGCCGGCGAAACGGCAGTAATCGGCGATGAATTCCTTCTCGGACGGTACGCCGAAGTTCGCGAGATCCGGGCGCGCGAGCCCGGCCGTGGTGTACGAATCCGAGTGGTAGTCCATGCAGACGTAGCCCAGGTCCGCCAGCGGATGGCCGAGCGTCGACAGCTCCCAGTCGAGCACCGCGGCGATGCGCGGCTCGGTCGGATGAATCAGCACGTTGCCCAGGCGGTAGTCGCCGTGCACCACCACGGTCTCGTCAGCCTGCGGCGTGTGCGCCGGCAGCCACTGCATCAGGTTGTCCATCGCGGCGATCGGCTCCGTTTGCGATGCGACGTATTGCTTGCTCCAGCGCGTGATCTGCCGTGTGTAGTAGTTGCCCGGCCGGCCGAAATCTTCGAGCCCGACGGCGCGATAGTCGACGGTGTGCAGCGCTGCGAGCACGCGCGCGAGATCGCGGTACACGGCTCTGCGCTCGGCGTTGTTCATCGACGGCAGCAGGAGATCGGTGAACACGCGGCCTTCGACCCTCTCCATCACGTAGAACTTCGTGCCGATCACCGACGTGTCCTCGCACAGCGCGTACATCTTCGGCACCGGCACGTCGGAATGGCGCAGCGCGTGCATCACGCGATGTTCGCGGTCGACCTGGTGCGCCGACGGCAGCAGTTCGCCCGGCGGCTGCTTGCGCATGACGTATTCGCGCGAACCGGCGCGCAGTGCGAACGTCGGATTGCTCTGGCCGCCTTCGAATTGGCGCACCTGCAAACCGCCTTCGTAACCGTCGACGTGCGCGGCGAGGTAGCGATCGAGCGCGCGTTCGTCGAAGCGATGCGCCTCGCGCACGGCGGTCAATTGCGGAGCGTCTGTCATCGGAATTCCTCGCGAACGAGCGCGCGTCGGCGGCGCGATGAGCGCGCAAGGATACGGCTTGCCTCCGCTCGCCGCAAAATGAGAGGCTTGGCGGCCTTCTGCGGGAAATTCCGCGCTTTTTCGATCTCGATTTCGGCGAGTCAGGGGGAACGATGCCAGTCACGAAACGTATGGCGGTAACGCTGCCTGCGAGTCCTTTCATCAAGGACACGGTCGAACGCGTCAAATGGGCCGAAGCGAACGGTTACACCGACGCCTGGTTCGGCGACGGCGGTGCGCCGGACGCGCTGACGACCACGGCAGCGCTCGCGCATCACGTGAAGACGTTGCGGATCGGCGTCGCGGTCACGCCGGTGTACACGCGTACGCCGGCGGTGCTCGCGGCGACGGCGAATGCGATCGGCCAACTGCTGCCGGGACGTTTCGTGATGGGTCTCGGTTCGTCGAGCCAAACGATGATGACGGGTTGGCACGGCATTCCCCTCGACAAACCCGTTACCCGCGTCAGAGAGACCGCAATCATGGTGCGGTCGATGCTGAAGGGCGAGAAGTCGGAGTTCGATTTGGAGACGATGTCGAGCCACGGCTACCGGCAATACCCGATGGAGAATCCGCCGCCGCTGTACATCGCGGCGCTGCGCTCGAACATGATCGAGATGGCGGCCGAAGTCGGCGACGGCGTGATCTTCAACTTGTGGCCGAAGCGCGCGCTGCCGAAGATGATCGAACACGTGAAGATCGGCGCGAAGAAGGCGGGCAAGGATTGGCGCGACGTCGAGATCGTCAACCGCGCGATGGTGCTCGTGACCGACGACAAGGCCGAGGCGCGCAACCGTTTCCGTGCGGCGTTCGCCCCGTACTACGCGACGCCGGTGTACAACAAGTTCCTCGCGTGGGCCGGATACGAAGATGCCGCCGAGACCATCAACGCCGGGTGGGCGGCGAAGGACCGCGCGAAGACCGGCGGGGCGCTCACCGATGCGTTGATCGACGAAGTCGCGATCATCGGTAACGAAGCGGAATGCCGCGCGCGCATCAAGGAGGACGCCGCCGGCGGCATTCACACGCACATCATCGCGCCGCTCGCGGGCTCGAACGGTGCCGACGTGATGCGTACGTTCAAGGCGTTCACGCCCGACCAATTTTCCTTCTAACGCTACGCACGACGCTCAGACGGAGGCGCACGTGGACTACCGCAAGATCATCGTCGATGTGCCGCGGCCGAAGGTGCAGCGGATCACGCTGAATCGGCCCGACAAGCGCAACCCGCTTTCGAACGAATTGCGCGGTGAGTTGTTTCAAGCGCTCGAACGCGCAGACAACGACGAGTCGATCGCCGTCACCGTGATCCGCGGCGCCGGCGAGTGTTTCTCCGCCGGCTACGACTTGAAGTCGAACGTCGCGGAAGGCCAGCCGTTCCACACTGCGGGCGGAATCGGCAATTGGCCGCGCCACGTGGTCGAAGGTTTCTTCCGCATGTGGGATTTGGCGAAGCCGGTGATCGCCCAAGTGCACGGCTATTGCCTCGCGGGCGGCACCGAACTCGCCACCGCGTGCGACCTCGTGTACGTCGCCGAAGACGCGAAGATCGGCTACCCGGTCGTGCGAGCGATCAGCCCGCCGGACAATCAGTTCTATCCGTGGATCGTCGGCATGCGCCGCGCGATGGAGTTGATGTTGACGGGCGACTCGATGTCCGGCGTCGAAGCGGTGGAATGCGGTTTCGCGAATCGCGCGTTTCCGCAGGACGAACTCGAAGCGCGCGTGCTCGACGTCGCCGAGCGCGTCGCGAAAGTGCCGTCCGACCTCCAACAATTCAACAAGCGCGCGGTGCACCGGCAGATGGACGCGATGGGCATTCGTGCGGGCATTCGTGCGGGCACCGAGATGCAGGCGCTCGCGACGTATACGCGTTCGACGCAAGCGCATCTCGCCGAATTGCGCAACGGTTTGACCGACGCGCTGACGAAGCGCGATCGCGAATTCGGCGACTACCGCACGACGAAGAAATAGTGCTCGCAACCGCGACGTCGACCGTCGAGCTCGTTCCCGTCGACCGTTCGCGGTGATGTCGCGAGCGGCACGCGCCAAGTGACACGCGGTGAGTGAGGGGCCGCGGGTGACGCCCGCCGCAATGACGACTCGCGCATGACACCCGATCCGCGATTCTCGAAGCCGAGCGGCGAGTTCGTCGATCCGGTGTGCGGCATGACGGTGCGGCCGGACGGTCCGCATCGGTTCGAGCACGCGGGTCACGAGTACCGTTTCTGCAGCGCCGGCTGCAAAGCCAAATTCGGCAACGATCCGGATTTCTATTTGTCGCGCGCGGCGCGTACGGCGGACAGTGCGCATTCGCACCACGCTGCGCATCCTCACGCCACCGATTCGCACGACGCGCATTCGCACCGCGTGCACGTCGCTGCGCCGGCGCGCAAGCACGTGTCGGCGCGTTACTACTGCCCGATGGACGAAGACGTCGAAAGCGACGTACCGGGCGACTGTCCGAAATGCGGGATGGCGCTCGAACCGTATCCGACGACGGCCGAAGCAGCGCCGAACCCGGAACTGGCCGACATGACGCGGCGCTTCGCGTGGGCCACGGCGTTGTCGCTACCGGTGCTCGTGCTCGCGATGGGCGACATGATCGGCGGCCGCGCCATCTCGGAGTTGTTGGGCGAATCGAAGACCTGGCTCGAGGCCGTGCTCGCGACGCCTGTCTGCATCTGGGCGGCGTGGCCGTTCCACGTGCGTGCCGTGCGGTCGATCGGCAACCGATCGCCGAACATGTTCACGCTGATCGGCCTCGGCGTTACGGTCGCGTACGGCTACAGTTTGGTCGCGACATGGGTGCCCGAGGCATTTCCCGCGGCATTTCGCGATCACACGGGGCGTGTCGGCGTCTATTTCGAAGCCGCGAGCGTGATCGTCGCGTTGATCCTGCTCGGCCAGGTACTCGAACTGCGCGCGCGGTCGCGCACGAACGCGGCTATTCGCGAGTTGTTGGCGCTGGCGCCTGCCGAAGCGACGCGGGTGCGGTCGAGCGGCGAATACGAACGCGTTGCGCTCGACTCGATCGGCGTCGGCGACCGGCTGATCGTGCGCCCCGGCGAGAGGATCCCGACCGACGCTCGGGTGGTCGACGGCAGCAGCGCCGTCGACGAATCGATGTTGACCGGCGAGCCGATGCCCGTCGCGAAATCGGTCGGCGACCGCGTCGCCGGTTCGACGCTGAACGGCGCCGGCATGCTCGTGATCGTCGCGGAACGCGTCGGCGCCGCCACGTTGCTCGCGCGGATCGTCGCGATGGTCGCGGAGGCACAGCGTAGTCGCGCTCCGGTGCAGCGGTTGGCGGATCGAGTCGCCGCCGTGTTCGTGCCGACGGTGATCGCGATCGCGGTCGCGACGTTTGCGGTATGGGCGTTCGCCGGGCCGCAGCCGCGGCTCGCACACGCGCTGCTCGCGGCGGTCGCGGTGCTGATCATCGCGTGCCCTTGCGCGCTGGGTCTCGCAACGCCGATGTCGATCATGGTCGCGACGGGCCGCGGCGCGCGGCTCGGCGTGTTGTTCCGCGATGCGCAAGCGATCGAACGGCTGCGCGACGTCGACGTGATCATGGTCGACAAGACCGGCACGCTCACGGAAGGCCGCCCGCGGTTGATCGCAATCGTCGCAGTCGAACCGTTCGACGAAGCCTCGGTATTGCGCGCCATCGCGACGGTCGAGCGCGGCAGCGAACATCCGTTGGCGGGCACGATCGTGGAAGCGGCGCGTTCGCGCGCAATCGCGTTCGGCGAGGTGGCGGATTTTGCGGCGGTGGTCGGTCAGGGTGTGGTCGGCAAGGTCGACGGCCGCGCGGTCGCGTGCGGCAACGACGCGCTGATGCGCGCGAATGCCGCCGATACCGCGCCGACCCGCGCGGCCGTGCAGCAGCATCGCGCCGACGGCGCGACGGTGATGTTCTGCGCGATCGACGGCCGTTATGCCGGTTTCGTCGCGGTCGGCGATCCGATCAAAGCGACGTCGCGCGCCGCGCTCGCGGCGCTGCGTGCGCGCGGCATCCGGGTGGTGATGGCGAGCGGCGACGCGCTCGCGACGGCGAGTGCCGTGGCGCGACAACTCGGCATCGACGAGGTACTCGCGGACGCATCGCCGCACGACAAGCTCGAACGCGTGCGTGCGCTGAAAGCGGAAGGCCGCGTAGTCGCGATGGCCGGCGACGGCATCAACGATGCGCCGGCGCTCGCGGCGGCAGATGTCGGAATCGCGATGGGCACCGGCACCGACGTCGCGATGGCGACGGCCGGCGTCACGCTGGTGAGAGGGGACCTGAACGCGATTGCGCGCGCGGTCGCGTTGTCGCGCGCCACGATGGCGAACATCCGCCAGAACTTGTTCTTTGCGTTCGTCTACAACGCGTTGGGCGTACCGATCGCGGCGGGCGTGTTGTATCCGTTCTTCGGCGTGCTGCTGTCGCCGATGTTCGCCGCTGCGGCGATGAGCGCGTCGTCCGTTTCGGTGATCGCCAACGCCCTGCGGTTGCGGACGCAGACCCTGCTGCGCTGACGCGCCCCGGTGAGCGCGTCAGCGCACGGCGGACTCGCGGTGAGCTCTCAGGCCTGTTGCAGCGCGGCGATGCGATCGTCGAGCGGCGGGTGCGACGCGAAGAGCGCCGCCAAACCTTGCCGCATACCGCTCGAGATGCCGAACGCGACGAGCGTGTCGGGCATCGTTTCCGGCATTTGCGTGGCGGCTTTCAAACGCTGCAGCGCGCCGATCATGTTGTTCTTGCCGGCGAGTTGTGCTCCGGCGGCGTCGGCGCGGAATTCGCGATGACGCGAGAACCACATGACGATCATCGTCGCGCCGATACCGAGCACGACCTGCGCGATCATCGTGACGATGAAAGAGCCGATGCCGTTACCGTTCTCGCTGCGGAACACCGCGCGATCGACGAGCGTACCGATGATGCGCGCGAAAAAGATGACGAACGTGTTCACGACGCCCTGAATCAGCGTCAGCGTCACCATGTCGCCGTTCGCGACGTGACCGATCTCGTGGCCGAGTACGGCGCGCACCTCTTCCGACTTCATGTTCGCGAGCAGGCCGGTGCTAACCGCGACCAGCGCGTTGTTCTTGCTCGCGCCGGTCGCGAACGCGTTGGGTTGCGGCGAGTCGAAGATCGCGACTTCCGGCATGCCGATCTGCGCGTCGTCGGCGAGTTGCTTGACGGTATCGAGCAGCCAACGCTCGGTTTGCGTCGTGGGTTGTTCGATGACGTGGGCGCCCACGGAGCGCTTCGCCGCCCACTTCGACATCAGTAGCGAGATGAACGCACCGCCCATGCCGAACATGCCTGCCCAGATCAGCATGCCGGTCAGGTTCATGCCGATGCCTTGCTGATAGAGCAGATGATCGAGGCCGAGCAGGCGGAACGTGACGCTGGCGACCAGCAACACGGCGATGTTGGTACCGAGGAACAGCAGAATACGCATCGATCGACTCACTCCTTGTGACCATTCGGCGCGCCTCGGGCACCTTTACCGACCGGCGCGCGACACCATTGTATGGGGTCCCGCTGCGGCCGAATCAAGCGCCGGGTCCGCTATGATCGGCCGTATATAGATGGAGTTGCGATGGACGTTCTGTACCTCGTGCGTCACGGCGAGACCGAGTGGAATCGGCAGCAGCGCATGCAGGGTCGGCTCGATTCCCGCCTGACGGCCGAAGGCCGAGCGCACGCGCGCGCCCACGCGGCGCTGCTCGCGCGCGAGGCGGTCGAGCACCTGTTCGTGTCGCCGCTGGGACGTACGCGCGAGACGGCCGACCTCATTCTCGAGCACTGCGGGGTGCCGGTGACGTACGACGCCCGGCTCGTCGAACGTTCGAACGGCGCATGGGAAGGACTCACCATCGACGAGATCGCGCAGCGTTTTCCCGACGAATGGGCCGCTCGAAACCGCGATCCGTTCCACCACCGGCCGCCGGCCGGCGAGAACCTGCCCGACGTGGTCGCGCGCATCGCGCCGTTCGCGGAGCAGTTGCGGCGTGCGCCGGGCCGCAAACTCGCGGTGGTGTCGCACGGGATCGCCGCGCGCGCGTTCTTGACGCACTTCCTCGGCCTCCCGCCGACGCAAGTCGATCGAGTGCGGCAGCCGAACGACGTCGTGTATCGCTTGGACTTCTCGGGCGGCGAGGGCGCGGCCGTGCGCTGCGATCACTATCGCGGCGGCGCCGGTCCGCACCCCGGCCTGTTCCTGCGTGCGCCGGATCAAGCCGGCTAGTTGCCAAGGTCACGCACGGCCGCCGTACAATCCGTCCTCGCATTCGAAAACGGAGTAGCAAGATGAAGGTCGACGGGGGACTGGGCTGGGAACTCGACAAGGTCGGCGCGGAAGCGAAGGCGCAGGAAGAATTGGGATACAGCGGTCTGATGACCGCCGAGACGTCGCACGATCCGTTCTTTCCGTTGGTGGTCGCGGCGCTGAACACGCAGAAGGTCGATTTGATGACCTCGATCGCGGTCGCGTTCGCGCGTACCCCGATGGTGCTCGCGAACATCGGACACGATCTGAACGCCGTTTCTAAGGGGCGCTTCGTGCTCGGACTCGGCTCGCAGATCCGCCCGCACATCACGAAGCGTTTCAGTATGCCGTGGTCGGCGCCGGCCGCGCGGATGCGCGAGTTCATTCTCGCGATGCGCGCGATCTGGGCGTCGTGGCACGGCGGCAAGCCGCTCGAATTCGCGGGTCGCTTCTACACGCATACGTTGATGACGCCGTTCTTCACGCCGACGAACAACGAATACGGCGCGCCGCGCGTGTTCCTCGCGGCCGTTGGACCGCGGATGACGGAAGTCGCCGGCGAAGTGGCCGACGGCGTGATCATCCACGCCTTCACCACCGAGAAATATCTGCGCGAAACGACGCTGCCGGCGCTCGAACGCGGGTTCGAGAAGGCCGGGAAGTCGCGCAAGGACTTCGAGATCAGCTATCCGGTCTTCGTCGTGACCGGCAAAGACGACAAGGCGATCGAGCAAGCCAAGGTCGCCACGCGTCGCCAGATCGCGTTCTACGGCTCGACGCCCGCGTACAAGCCGGTGCTCGACTCGATCGGCGCGGGCCATCTGCAAAGCGACTTGAACGCGATGTCGAAGCAAGGTCGTTGGGAAGAGATGGGCACGTTGATCACCGACGACATCCTGAAGGAATTCGCGGTCATCGGTGCGCCGTCGACGATCCCCGGCCAAATCAAGTCGCGCTACGGCGATTTGATCGACCGCACGTCGGCCGCGTACGCGAACATTCCGCGCGAAGATCGTCAGAAGATCATCGCCGATCTGACGAAGTAGCGCGGAGGCATCATGAAAGTAGACGCCGGACTCGGCACCCAGCTCGAGCGCGTGCCCGCCGCCGCAAAGGAATTCGAAGCGCAAGGATTCGACGGCGTGCACACCGCCGAGACGAGCCACGATCCGTTCTTTCCGCTGCTGCTCGCGGCCGAACACACGCAGAAGCTCGAGCTGACGACGTCGATCGCGGTCGGTTTCGCGCGCAGCCCGATGCTGCTCGCGAACATCGGCCACGATCTGAACGCCTACGCGAAGGGGCGTTTGACGATCGGACTCGGCTCGCAGATCAAGCCGCACATCACGAAGCGCTTCAGCATGCCGTGGGGACCGCCGGCGGCGAAGATGCGCGAGCTGATTCTCGCGATGCGGGCGATCTGGGCGAACTGGTACGACGGCAAGAAGCTCGAGTTCGTCGGCAAGTTCTACACGCACACGCTGATGACGCCGGCGTTCACGCCGGAGAACAAACAATACGGCGCGCCGAAGGTGATCCTGGCCGCGGTCGGTCCGCACATGACCGAAGTCGCCGGTGAAGTCGCCGACGGCATGATCATCCATCCGTTCTCGACGGTGCCGTTCATTCGAGCGACGACGCTGCCGTCGATCGAGAAGGGCCTCGCGAAGGCCGGTCGATCGCGCAAGAACTTCGAGATCTCGTATTCGAACTTCGTCGTGTCGGGCCGCAACGAGGAAGAGTTCGAGAAGTCGAAGCGCGCCACGAAGGAACGCATCGCGTTCTACGGCTCCACGCCGGCGTATCGGGGCGTGCTCGATTCGATCGGCGTCGGCGAGCTGCAGACCGAGCTCAACACGATGTCGAAGCAAGGTCGCTGGAAGGAAATGGGCAATCTGATCACCGACGATATCCTGAACGCGTTCGCGGTCGTCGGCGAGCCGAAGGCGATCGTGCCGGAAATGCAGCGCCGCTACGCGGCGTTCGTCGATCGCACGTCGGCGTCGTTCGATTTCGTCGACCGCGACGAGCGCGTGCGCATGATCGCGCAACTGCGAGGAGGGTGAGCGATGGCGCTTCCGCGCGAACTCGCGCTCGATGCCGCGCAGATCGACGAGATCATGACGCAGCAATGGAACATGCGGATCGCGACGCTCGGTCCGCGTGAGTTCATCAACCTCACGCCGATGTGGTTCGGTTGGGCCGGCGGCCGTGTGTACTTCTACGGCCGCGGGCAGAAAGTCGTGAACCTGCGCCGCGCGCCGATGTGCTCGGTGCTGGTCGACCGCAACGAGAAATTCCCCGAGCTGCAAGCGGTGATGATCCAAGGCAAGGCGCGCGTGCTCGAGGACGCGGCGGCCGAAGCGGCCGATCCGCATCTTGCCGAAGCGCGCGTGCAGATGGGCCGCAAATACAACGGCGGACACGGCGCGCCGGCAGTGGCAGACCCGCCGCCGAACGGCGCGTCGGCCGGCGGCCGCAATCGCCGTTGGGTCGTCGTCGTACCGGATCGCATCGTGACGTGGGACAACTTCAAGTTGGGGCGTCGCCGCTGATGGCGTTGCGCGAGCTCGTCGCAACGAACGTTGGTCTTCCGGAATATCAGTTCGAGATCGAGAACGACGTCAGCACGTTCGATTTGTCGAGCCATGCGCGCGCGCGGCAGGCGCTCGAGTTCGGGCTCAACACGCCCGGCAACGATTACAACGTGTACGTGCTCGGCCTCGACCGCAGCGGCCGCATGACGGCGACGCGCGAGTTCGTCGAGACGTGGGCGAAGAAGAAGCCGGCGGCAAGCGATTGGATCTACGTCGTCGATTTCGACGCGCCGTCGAACCCGCGGCCGATCCGCCTGCCGGCCGGAGTCGGCCGGCGCTTCAAGGCCGATGTCGACGAGATGATCCCCGCGCTGGCGCGGGAACTGGCGGCCGCGTTCGGCAGCGAGTCGTATCAACGACAGATGACGAGCTTGCGCGCGCAGAACGATGCGCAGATCCAAAGTCAGCTGACCGCACTGGAAGCCGAGGCAAACGCGGCTCGGCTGTCGATCGTCAACACCCCGCAAGGCGCGATCGTCGCGGCGATCGGCGACGACGGCAATCCGATCCCGATCACGATGTTGCCGCCCGATCAGCGGTCTCGGTTGGAAGAGCGCGGCCGCCATCTGATGGAGCAGATGGCGGAGATCAATCGCGACGCGGCGAGATTCCAACGGCAATTCTTCGAGACGTTGCGCGCCTTCAACCGCGACGTCGCGGCGCGCGCCATCGACGGATTGTTGGGCGGAGTGAAGGAGCGCTTCCACGCGCACGGACCGCTGACCGAGTGGCTCGACGGCTTGCAGCGCGATCTGACCGAGCGTCACGAACTGTTGGTCGGTACCGAGGATGGCGTCGTGACGCCGAATACCGACCGCGCCGGGCGCTACTCGATCAACCTGTTGGTCGATCGCAGCCGCGAACAACACCCGCCGGTGCTGTGTTCACACAATCCGACGTACGAGAACTTGTTCGGCGTCATCGAATACAGGCAACTGCCGGGCGGCGCGCTCGACACCGACGTGACGCTGATACGACCCGGCGCGCTGCATCGCGCGAACGGCGGCGTGTTGATCCTGCGCGCCGAAGCGATGGTGCGCGATCCCGTCCTGTGGGCGTTCCTGAAGGGCGCACTGCGCGACGGCGAAATTCGCATCGAGGAGTTTTATCGCGCCGCGGCGCCGCCGCTCGCGGGCGCGCCGAAACCGGTGCCGGTGCCGCTCGACATCAAGGTGCTGATCGTCGGCGCGCCGCAATGGTATTACACGTTCTTCGCGCAGGACCTCGATTTCCAGTCCTACTTCAAAGTGAAAGCGGAGATCGAGCCGACCGCCGATGCGACCCACGACAACCTGTGTCGTTACGCGGGGTTGATCGCCGGCAACGCACGGCGCAGCGGCGTCGACGTCACACCCGACGCCGTGCAGCGGCTGCTCGGCATGGCGGCGCGGTGGGGCGAACATCGCGAACGGCTGACGTCGCGCTTCGAACTGATCACCGACGTGATGATCGAGGCGTCGAAGCTGTATCCGGGCGTGACGCTGACGGCCGAACACATCCGCGCGGCGGTGCGGTTGCGGCGCGAGCGCAACGGTCAAGTCGAAGATCGCGTGCAGCGTTCGATCGGCGACGGTCAGATCCTGATTCAGACGCACGGCACAGTGGTCGGTCAGATCAACGGATTGACCGTGCAATCGCTCGGCGATCATGCGTTCGGTTCGCCGGCGCGCATCACCGCGCGTTCCTCGGTCGGGCGCCGCGGCGTCATCAACATCGAACGCTTGGTTGCGATGAGCGGACCGATCCAACAGAAAGGCAGCATGACGCTGCAGGGCATTCTGATGCGCCGCTTCGCGCATCGCTTCCCGCTGTCGTTCGACTGCAGCGTGACGTTCGAACAGATGTACAGCGGCATCGAAGGCGACAGCGCGTCGATGGCCGAGTACATCGCGATCGTGTCGGAACTCGCCGACGTTCCGATTCGGCAGGACCTCGCGATCACCGGCTCGATCAACCAACTCGGCGAAGCGCAGGTGATCGGCGGCGTGCACCACAAGATCGAAGGGTTCTTCGCGGCGTGCCAGTCGCTCGGCGAATTGTCGGGCACACAGGGGGTCGTGTTGCCGCGGCAGAACGAGGTGAACCTGGTGCTGCGCGACGAGGTTCGCGACGCGGTCGCGGCAAAGCGCTTTCACCTCTACAGCTGCGTCAGAGTCGAAGAAGCGATCGAGCTATTCACCGGCCTACCGGCCGGCGAAGTGGATGCGGCAGGGCAGTACCCGAACGGTTCCGTCTACGCCCGCGTGATGGCGACGCTCGAGCGCTTCGACTCCATGCTGACTGCGCGCCACATCTGAGCCGTTGGTATAGACGGTAGGCTCAGAACCGGTCAACGCCGCGCGACGGCCTCGAGCAGGCGCTCGCGCGCCCACGCGATGTCGCCCTCCTGATCGTTGTCTCTGCGCCAATACAGCATCAGCTCGAGTGTCGCTTCGAACGGCAGGCGCCGCGCCGCGACGTCGTAGCGCTGCACGAGCGATTGCGGCGCGATCAACGCGAGATCCGTCGCCATCACGACGTGGAACGCCGGCGCGAAGTGCGGAAAACGCATCATCGGGCGCAGCCGGTGGCCGAGCCTGCTCAAGATCAGATCGACCACGGTGCGGCCGGCTTTGCGGCTCGACACCGCCACGTGATCGAGTTGCACGAGCTGTTCGACGCCGAATCGGCGCTTTGCCAACGGATGACGGCGGCGCAAGGCACACACGTAGCGATCGAACATGAACGGCGCGTATTGCAGTTCCGGCCTGCTCAGTGCCGCGATGTCGATCGCGAAATCGAGCCGACCGGCCGCGAGCTCGGATGGGATCGAGGCGCGATCGATCTGATGGAAGTAGAAGCGCACGCCGGGCGCGGAACATTCGAGTTGTTTGGCGAGGTTCGGCGCGATCGCCGAGGCGGCCATGTCGCGCAGCGAGACGTTGAACACGCGGTCGGTCGACTCGGGATCGAACGGCCGGCCGCGGTCGAGCCCCGACTTCAAACGTGCGAGTGATTCGCGCACCGGGCCGATCAAGAGCTCGGCGGCGGGCGTCGGCGTCATGCCGCGGCCGGAACGCACGAACAACGGATCGCCGAACGCGGCGCGAAGGCGCGCCAGCGCGTTGCTGACGGCGGGCTGCGTGACGTGCAGCGCTTCGCTCGCGCGCGTCAGGCTGCGCTCGAGGTAGATCGCCTCGAAGACCGGCAACAGATTCAAATCGAGTGCGCGTAGATTCATCGGCGTGCCGCGAAGCGACGGATCTTTATATCACCGGGCGATATCATCGGGCGTGATGACCGATTCAGCGGAAATTGATTTCCCTTATGCCGGCTCCGTCGGCATCCTAACCGGGTAGCAATCCAGACATCTGCGGGGGAACGACATGGCGATCGATTTCGATATTCCCGAGGACGCAAAGGCGATCCGGGTGCGCGTTCGACAGTGGGTACACGACGAATGCGTGCCGGCGGAGAAAGAGCTGCTCGCCGGCGGCGACTACAAAACGATTCTCGGCAAGCTGCGCACGAAGGCGCGCGCGCAAGGCCTGTGGTGCCCGTTCATTCCGAAGGAATACGGCGGGATGGGCCTCGGGCCGCTCGCGAACGCACTCGTGCAGATGGAGCTCGGCGAGAGTTATCTCGGCGCGCTGTCGATGAACACGCAAGGTCCCGACGATGCGACGATGATGACGTTGCTCGAACACGGCACGCCGCATCAGAAGGAGAAATTCCTGAAGCCGCTGCTGAACGGCGAGAAGCGCATTTGTTACTCGATGACCGAGAAGGCCGCGGGCGCCGATGCAACCGGCATGCAGACGCGCGCCGACCGCAAGGGCAACGACGCGTACGTGTTGAACGGCGAAAAGTGGTTCTCGTCGGCCGCGAGCGTCGCGGACATCGCGCTCGTGATGGCGAAGACCGATCCGAACGCGCCCCGCCACAAACAGTTCTCGACGTTCTTGGTCGAGTTGCCGAACCCCGGCTACAAGATCAAGCGCGACATTCCGACGATGGCGCTCGAAGGTCCGCTGTCGCACATCTTGGGTGGCGGTCACGCCGAGGTCGAAATCAAGAACCTCGAAGTGCCGGCGGAGAACCTGCTCGGCGGCGAAGGTAACGGTTTCAACATGGGCCAGCATCGCCTCGCGTACGGGCGTTTGCGCCACGGCATGCACAACGTCGCGATGGCGCAGCGCGCGCTCGACATGGCGACCGCGCACGTCACGCAGCGCACGACGTTCGGCAAGAAGCTCGACGAGCGGCAAGCGGTGCAGTTCATGCTGGCCGAATGCGCGAGCCAGCTGTACATCGCGCGGCTGATGTTGATGCACATCGCGTACAAGGCCGAGAACAAGCTGGACATCCGGCAAGAGAACGGCATCGCCAAGGTGTTCCTCGCGAACATGGTGCACAAGGTCGTCGACACGGCGATCCAGCTGCACGGCGCACTCGGCTATTCGCGCGACACGCCCCTCGCCGCGTGGTACACGCACATCCGCTCGCAACGTCTCGTCGACGGCCCGGACGAGGTCCACAAGTGGACGACCGGCCGCAACGTCATCAAGGCGTTCAAGGCGAACGGCACGACCGCTGCCGCCTGCGGCGGCGATCTGCTGTAAGCGGTCCGATCTAGGCTGAATTCACGGACGTTCGTCGGTCGCGCGGTGCGACCGACGAACGTGCGCCTCCGTCAGGTCGTCAGCCGAGCTCGAGTCCTGCCAAGTCGCCGCTCTCGCGCCACTTCGCGAGCAACGCGTTGAACGCGTTCGCACCGGGCGCGTACGACTCGCCGTTCAAGCCGCCGCCGCGCTCCACGAGCTTTCCTTCGTTGTTGTAGTAGCCCGGCGTGCAGGCGTCGAAGAATGCGGCATTGCTGACCGCGAGCCGACGGATTTCGGCCACCCAGGCCGCTTCCGCTTCGGCCGTCGGCTCCGAGAACCGCGCACCGCGCGACATCACTTCTTTGATGATGTAACCGATGTGCTGCGCCTGATCGTCGAGCATCGACGTCAGGTTCACCGACAACCCGTTCTGCGACAGCCCCATCAGGAAACAGTTGGGGAAACCGTGGCTCGAGAAGCCGTGCAGGGTCTTCATGCCGCTCGCCCAGTAGTCGCTCAGAAGCACGCCATTGCGACCGACGATGTCGTAGCCGGCGCGCCGCGTCCACGCCGTGCCGACTTCGAAGCCGGTCGCGAAGATGATGCAGTCGACTTCGTATTCGACGCCGTTGGCGATCACGCTGTTCTTCGTGATGCGCTCGACGCCGTGCGATTCGCTCGTGTCGACCAACATCACGTTCGGCCGATTGAACGTCGGCAGGTATTCGTCGTTGAACGTCGGACGCTTGCAGAACTGCCGGTACCAGGGCTTCAGCACCTCCGCGGTGTCGTGGTCGTGGACGGTTTCATCGACGCGCGCGCGGATACCGTTCATTTTCTTGAAGTCGGCGAGCTCGGCGAGCATGGCCGCTTCTTCCGGCGACACGTTCGCGCCCGGAGTGCGCGGAATCATCGAAGCGAGGTTGCGGAAGATCTCGGTCCAGCCGTCGTTGACGAGGTCTTCTTTGACGGCCTGGCCCGTAAACATCGAATTGAAGTTCTCGCGCCGCTCGCGCTGCCAACCGGGTTTCAGCGATTTGGCCCAATTCATGTCGGTCGGTTTGTTGCCGCGCAGATCGACCGACGACGGCGTGCGTTGAAAGACGTACAGACGTTTCGCGTGCGCGCCGACGTGCGGGACGCATTGAATGGCCGTCGCGCCGGTACCGATGATCGCAACTCGTTTGTCGGCGAGCTTCGTCAGACCGCCGCTGTGATTGCCGCCGGTGTAGTCGTAGTCCCAGCGACTCGTATGGAAGGTGTGCCCTTCGAAGTCCTCGATGCCGGGGATCGCCGGCAGCTTCGGCCGGTTCAGCGGACCGGTCGCCATCACGACGAAGCGCGCCTTCATCGCGTCGTTGCGATTGGTCGAGACGATCCATCGAGCCGACGGTTCGTCCCATTTCAGATGGGTCACCTTGGTCTGGAAGCAGGCCGCGTCGTATAAGTCGAACGTGCGCGCGATGCGCTGCGAGTGTTCGTAGATCTCGGGTGCGAACGAGTACTTCTCTTTCGGCACGTAGCCGAGTTCTTCGAGCAGCGGCAGGTAGCAATAGGACTCGATGTCGCATTGGGCGCCCGGGTACCGGTTCCAGTACCACGTACCGCCGAAATCGCCGCCGGCCTCGATGATGCGGATGTCGTTGATGCCGAGTTCCCGGAAGCGCGCGCCGGCGAGCAGTCCGCCGAATCCGCCGCCGATGATCACGACGTCGACCTCGTCCGTCAGCGGTTCTCGCACGTACCCGGGCGCGACGTACGGATCGTCCACGAAGTGGGCGAACTTGCCGGTGACCTCGATGTACTGATCGTTGCCGTCAGGGCGTAGGCGCTTGTCGCGCTCGGCACGGTATCTGTCGCGCAATGCGTCGGGGTCGAAGCCCAAGTTCGAGTACTGCGTTTTCAACGTGTTGTTCATGCGGTCCTCCTCACCCCAAATTCACGTGAATTAGCACGGTATGGGTATCACGCTGGCCGCCGGTGACGCAACGTGGGACCCCGCCAATGGCTACGCAAAATCCGAATATGAAACGCTGCGGCGGAACGCCGACGGCTCGGCTCCGGGCGCGGCTTTCGAACTCCAACGAGCGGACAGGCGACCCATCGACAGGCGTCGAGGTGACGGTGGTCGGAGCCAATGGCCGATCGCCGTCCTCATAGCGGAATCGATGCACGCGGTGGGAGCGAAGGCGGTCACAGCGGGCAACAGGCCCGACGAACGGCTGCGGCAGCTCAGAATCAAGGACTTCCGAGCGCCATCTAGATTGCTGCGTCGCAAAATGAAATCGATTGAACGCGTGGGGTCTTAGACTGGTTTTGAATCAATGAGGCCATTTTAATGGATCGTATACGTCGAATGCTCGGATTCACTGCTTCAGTGCGTAAGGACTCATTTACTTTTGGCGTCTACGTTACATGCATGAAACAGTTTGGTAGGTGGCCGATGGCTAGCCTGCGGTTCTGCTAGTGACGCAGTGCAGTTAGAATGCGCCAGACCAGGGGGATCCAAAACGTGCAAATCAGTGTGAAGAACACCGTAGGCGAACGTTTGATTACAGGGATTCGGCAGACGTTGGTTCGTATTCCAGTCTTAGTACGCGCGCAGATCGCGATGCTTTTTGCAGCGTCGTTTGCGTGCTCGGCGGTCGTCTTGCTTGCGGGCGATCGCGGTATCGAACGTGAGCCGTTCGCGGTGCCGGCGACGTTGTTCGCGCAGGCGACGTGGAACGACGAGGTGACGGGCTTCGCAAAGCGCCTGCACAAGGCGCTCGGCGTACAGCGGGCGACTGCGGCCGAGTTCGCCGGCTGGATCTTGGAGGCAGCGAAGCGCCAAGGGCTATCGCCGGAACTGCTGGCGAGCGTCGTCTTCACGGAGAGCTCGTTCCGTAAAGACGTGACCTCTGAGATGGGCGCGATCGGTCCGGCGCAAGTGAAGCCGTACTGGAGCATGTTCTGCGGCAACGCGAACTTGGCGGATCCGGCGGAGAACATCTCCTGTGGCGCGCAGATCCTCGCGCACTACCGCGATCTGTGCGGTGGCGAGCAATGCGCGCTGTCGGCATACAACGTCGGCCTGAAGAACCATCAGGACGATGCGTTCTACCAAGAGGCGGGTCTGCGCTACGCGCGCACCATCGACCGCCACGTGTCGCGTCTCGGCAAGACGATTCTCTAACCCAGACCTTCCAGTGGGTCGAAGCGGCGCGTCGGGTGCGCGCCGCTTCGCCGCACCCTCTGTCGTCTGTTAGGCTCTACCGCCTCACTAGGGTGGAGGGTTGCTCGTGTTTGTACGCCGTTCGACGATGTTCACGATGTTCGCTGCCGCGTTGACGCTGTCCGCCGCGGCGGTGATGGCCGAAGAAGCCGCTGCGCCGGCCGGCGCGCCGCCGGCTGGGACCGCGGCGGCTCCCGTTCAGTTGCCGCCGTGGGTGACGCCCGATCTGATCAAGGCGACCCAAGCCATCAATCTCACGCCGGAGCAGAATCCGAAATTCCAACAGATCGTCGGCGACTACGTCACCGCGCATTACGCGATGATTCAGAAGGAAATGAAGCGCAACAATGCCGCCAACCTCGATATGACGATCCGTAGCAAGGACAAGGCCCTCATTCACAAGATGGACGACGAGTTGAAGGGCGGCGTCCTCACGGACGCGCAGTGGCCTGCCTACGAGAACTACAAAAAGGTTCTCGCGTCCGGCTTGAAGTAGCGACGTCGCACGAATGACCTCGTTCGGCGTTCTGATGTTTCCGACCGACTATGCGATTGCGCCGCACGTGCTCGCATCGGAGGCGGAGGCGCGCGGCTTCGAGTCGGTGTTCTTCCCGGAGCACACCCACATTCCCGCGAGCCGCAAGACGCCGTGGCCGGGCGGCGCCGAGTTGCCCCGCGAGTACTCGCATACGCACGACCCGTTCGTCGCGTTGACCGCCGCTGCCGCGGTCACGAAGACGATCAAGCTCGCGACCGGCATCTGCCTCGTCACCGAGCGCGATCCGATCTTGATGGCAAAGCAGGTGGCGTCGCTCGATCTGCTGTCGGGTGGCCGGGTCGTGCTCGGCATCGGCGCTGGTTGGAACGTCGAAGAGATGGCGAACCACGGCGTCGCGTTCGGGACGCGCTGGAAAGTCACGCGCGAGCGGGTGCTCGCGATGCGGCGTATCTGGACCGACGACGCGGCCGAGTATCACGGCGAGTTCGTCGACTTCGATCCGATCTGGTCCTATCCGAAGCCGCAACGTCCGGGTGGGCCGCCGATCCTGCTCGGGGCATCGTCGCGTTGGTGCTGGCAGCGGATTGGGGAGTATTGCGACGGCTGGATGCCGATCCATCAAGACGCGCGCCGGGCGCAGGCGTCGGGCGGCATCGACTATCGCGACGGTGTCGCGCGCACACGGGAGGCGTGGCAGCAAGCGGGGCGCGCCGGATCGCCGGATTTCTCGATCTTCGGCGTGCCGCCGAATCCGAGTCGCATCGAAGAGTTGATCGGGTTCGGTTTCGATCGCCTCGTGTTCGGGCTGCCGCCGGCCGATCCGGATACCGTCATTCCGCTGCTCGACCGGCTCGCCGAAGTGGCCGGATCGTTCGCTTCCTAACGAACCCCTCGAGGGGCGACTCAGCGCTGCTCCGACGGAGTCGCCAACGACTCGCCCTTTGCCGAACCAGCGTCACGGTGTTGCACGGGCACGATGGCGGAAGTGCCGCGTGCGGGTGCACCGCCGCGCAACCGCGGACGGCCGGATCGCGCGATTCGCGTGGTTTTTCATTCAGATCCGGTTCAGTCGCGTTCGCCTAACTTGAACATCGCCACATCGGCATTTTCAGGAGATGGCAATGTTGAAGCACGCCTTAGCAGTTTTGGTCATCGGCGCAGCGTCTGCGACATCTGTCGCGGCGAACGCAGACTGGAACGGCGCGGCGCGTTATGCGCCTCCACCGCATGTCGTTGCGCCGCATTACTGCCCGCCGAACCGGTGGGCCGCGCCGACCGCCTATCACTGGGCACCGGCGCCGTACTACGCACCGTACCGTTATGCGCCGTATCGTTACGAACCGCCGTACGGGTATTCGAACCACGGCTGGCGGAAGGTCTGGCGTCAGGACCGCTTCGATCATGGTCCGAATCACGGCTGGAACGGCCCGGACCACGGCAACGAGCGCGGCGATTGGCACAACCACTGATCGTCGATTCCAAGCCACGGGGCGGCATTTGCCGCCCCGTTTTTTCGAGCTTCGTGTAAACTCCCGCGCCCCGCGCATTCCCCAGGCGCGCATCGACGCGGCTCGAAAACGATGTACGCCGGCTTCGATTACGGCACGTCCAATTGCTCCATCGGATTGCTGCGCGACGGCGCCGTGCGTCTCGCGCCGCTCGAGGACGCCGAGACGTTGATTCCGTCGACGCTGTACGCACCGCGTCCGCAACAGCAATTGGAGCGCAGCATCGCCGACATCCGCGGCCTCGACGTGCGCACGCGAGCGCTCGACGAACTGCGCTTCGGCCGCGCCGCGTTGGCCGCGTATCTCGAGGCGCCGTCGGCCGGGTATTTCGTCAAGAGCCCGAAGAGCTTTCTCGGCGCGAAGGGCTTGAGCGAGGAAATCAAAGACCGCTTCGTCGGCGTCGTCGCGGCGATGATGGCGAACGTCAAACGCGGCGCCGACGCGGCCGCGGGCGAGTCGATTCGTCAGGTGGTCATCGGCCGACCGATCAACTTCCAAGGCGCGGGCGGCGACGAGGAAAATCGCAACGCGCTCGCCATGCTGACCGAAGCAGCGCGCGATGCCGGCTTCGTCGACATCGAATTTCTGTTCGAGCCGATGGCGGCGGCGATGGAGTACGAAGCGCGCCTCGAACATGAAGAATGCGTACTCGTGCTCGACATCGGCGGCGGTACGACGGATTGCTCGTTCGTCCGGGTCGGCCCGAAACGGCGAGTGTCGCTGGAGCGTCACGCCGACATACTCGGCCACGCCGGCGAGCGCATCGGCGGCAACGACTACGACCAACTGCTCGCGCTGCGCGCCATCATGGCACTGTTGGGGTTCGGCGACGCCTTGACGTCGGGACTGCCCATCCCGAACACGTACTTCGTCGATGCGGTATCGACGAACGACGTGAACGCGCAGCAGCGCTTCTATTCGCGGCAGACGCGGGAACGACTCGACCGGATGGTCGGCGAGGCGCAGCGTCCCGAGCGGCTCGCGCGCCTGCGCGCAGTGCAGACCGAGCGCTTGAGCTATCGCATCGTGCGCAGCGCGGAGCTCGCAAAGGTCGCGCTGTCCGATACGGAACTCGCTGCGGTCGATCTGAGCTATCTCGAGGACGGGTTGGCGGGCAGCACGGATCGCGCGCAGTTCCAGCAATCGTGCGAGCGCCTGCTCGTGCATCTGCACGGCCTGGTCGCGGAAACGGTCACCGCGGCAGGTAGACAACCCGACGTCATCTACCTGACCGGCGGGATGGCGCGCGCGACGATCGTGCGTCGATATCTCGAGGCGGAGTTTCCGACTGCACGCTTCGTCGACAGCGATCACTTCGCGAGCGTCACCGAAGGGCTAACGCTATGGGCACAGCGGCTGTTCGGTTGAACGCCGCGCGCTTCTAACGCCTTCGGCGTGCGCCGGATTAGAAGCCCGCGGCGCCGGCGCGAATCTTGTCGAGGAACTGCGCGTCCAGCGGTTCGTATTGCGACTTGCCGGGCTTCATCACGTAGAGCGGATCCTTGACGAGCGACAGGTCGTAGCCTTCGCGCCGCAGGTCGCCCTTCATCAGCTTGAACGTGCCGGTGACTTCCATTTCTGGGTGAATGCGCAGGAACACGGGTCGCGCATAACTCGGCAACGAGCGGGCGACGTATTCGGAGAAGTCGGCGAGATCGAGCTTCGTCACGCCGCTGCGCAACGTCAGCGCAGCCATGCCGGCGCGGCCGTCCGCCTTCGGAATCGCCACGCCGTAGACGTTGCAGAACTGCACTTGCGGGTTCTGGTTCAAGATCTCGCCGACCTCGTTGGTCGACACGTTCTCGGAGCGCCAACGGAACGTGTCGCCCACGCGATCGACGAATTGATAGTGCTTTTGCCCTGCGCTGAAGCCCACGTCGACTTCGCGGATCAAATCGCCCGAGTTGAACCAGGCGTCGCCGGTCGCGAGCACGTCGTGCACGACCTTCTTCTGCGTCGCCTCGGCGTTCGTGTAGCCCTCGAACACTTGTCCGGCGTTGATCTCCGCGAGCAAGAGTCCGGCTTCGCCCTGCGGCACCTCGATGCAACGGCCGTTCGCGTCGCGAACGATCTCGTCTGCGTCGACGTCGTAACGCACCAGCGCGATCTTGTTGGCGGTCATACCGATCGTGCGGTCCTTGTTCAGCAGGTTCATGAAGGCGACGTTGCCTTCGCTCGCGCCGTAGAACTCGGTGATGCGCCGGATGCGGAACCGGCGCTTGAAATCGAGCCAGATGTCCGGGCGCAGACCGTTGCCGACGATGCGCTCGATCGGATTGTCGCCGTCGTCCGGCAATTCCGGCTGCGCCATCAGATAGCGGCACAGTTCGCCGATGTAGACGAAGCAGTTCGTGCGGTATTGCCGCGCCTCCTTGAGGAAATTCGATGCGGAGAATTTGCGCCGCAGGAAGATGGTCGAGCCGGAATACAGCGTCGAGCCGAACCCGACGATCAGTCCGGTGCCGTGGTACAGCGGCAGACACACGTACAGGCGATCGTTCTCGTTGCTGCGAAATCCCGCTTTGCACGACGTGAGTCCGGTCGCGAGAAACCGCCGCTGCGACACGACGGCGGCTTTCGGCAGGCCGGTCGTTCCCGACGTGAAGATGTACGTCACGCTGTCGGCCAATTTGATCCGGCGCGTTTCCTCGGGATTCGATGCGTCGGCCGCCGCGGCTTCTGCGCCGAGATCGTTCGCCCAGTTCGGCGCAGCCGTTGCTCCTTTGTCCGCGACGAACAAATAGTCGTTGCCTTCGCGCAGCGACAGGTCGGCTTTCACTTCGGCGACTGCGTCTGCCAGTTCTTCGCCGAACACCCACGCCTTCGATTGTGTGACGGATACGCAGTGCGTCAGCGCTCGCCCGCGCAAATTCGTGTTGATCATCGACGATATCGCGCCGAGTTTGCCGATCGCGACGAACGCCGCGAGGAATTCGATCCGGTTCTCCATCATCAAGCTGACGACGTCGCCGTGCGCGATGCCGCGGCCTTTGAGCACGTTCGCGTAGCGGTTTGCGAGTGCGTTGAACTGGTTCCAGGTGATCTCGCGGCCTTCGAAGATCAGCATCGTGCGGTCGCCCAAACGAACTGCGAGGTCTTCGACGCGCGCACCGATCGAGTCGATCGTGTCGAGTGGCCGCGGCGCGAGGTACTTGCGCGTTCGCAGCAAGCGCACCAGCTCGATCAACGTCGAAAAGACTTCACGCACTCCCGCCATGTCCGAACGGCTCCCCTCGAATTTCAAATCCCGGCGACCTTAAGCGACCGGCGCGGTCGACGGCAAGGCGAGCGCCGACCGACGTGTATCCGCCAGAGAGCAGTTCGATCGGCGTGTCTGTGCTTGCCTCGGCGTCGTGCGTTTGGCGATGCTGCGAGTTCGTCAGATGGGGGTGAGCGATGAATCGGTGGCAAATCGGTAACGTGAAGATCTCGCGGATCGTCGAACTCGAAGTAGCCGGCGGAACGAAGTTCATCTTGCCGGACGCGACGCCGGCCGCGTGTCGCGAGATCGAGTGGTTGAAACCGCATTTCATGACCGACGACGGCAAGCTGATCATGAGCGTGCACGCGCTGGTGCTCGACACCGGCAAGCATCGGGTCATCGTCGATACGTGCATCGGCAACGACAAAGAGCGCTCGATTCCGAGTTGGAGCCATCTGCAGACGTCGTTCTTGAGCGACTTGGCCGCCGCCGGCTATCCGCGCGAATCGATCGATACCGTGATGTGCACGCATTTGCACGTCGATCACATCGGCTGGAACACGATGTTGGTCGACGGCAAATGGGTGCCGACGTTCCCGAACGCGCGTTATCTGATCGCCGAGCAGGAGTGGAACTACTGGGACTCGCACCAAGACGAATCGCAATACGGCTCGGTGCTCGCCGACTCCGTGCGGCCGGTCATCGAAGCGGGCCTCGTCGATTTCGTCCCGATGACACATCGCCTGACCGATGAGATTTGGTTCGAGCCGACGCCCGGACACACCGCAGGTCACGTCAGCGTGCACATCCGCTCGAACGGCGAAGAAGCGTTGATCACCGGAGACTGCATTCACCATCCGTGTCAGATCGCGCGCACGGACTGGCGCAGCAGCGCCGACTACGACGGCGAACAAGGCGTGCGCACGCGCGAGGCGTTGCTCGAGAAATACGGCGATCAGCCGGTGCTCGTGATCGGCACGCACTTCGCGACGCCGACGGCGGGGCACATCAAACGCGCCGGCCAGGGGGCGTATCGGTTCGAGGTGTGAGCCGTCGCGAGTCCGCGCCGCACCGTTGCCCGCGTCGCGGGTTGGACAGCGCGATCGGTGCGTTCGTCGGCCGCGGTCGCGTGGCTACCGTTCGCTGTTCCGACGCCGGCCGCTAACGACCACGCTTTGGCGCGCGGTCGTACACCAGGTCCATGTGATAGCGCCGCCGCATGTCGTTGAGCCACTGTTCGGCGCGGCGGCGCAACGGCGGGAAATCCGAAACGACCAGCGCCAAGCCGAGCGGCAGCATCCAAAAGCCGAGCACCGGCAAGAACCCGAGCAGACCGCTCGGTATCAGCACGATCCCGAGCAGGCTGCGCGCGCCCGGCGGCAGCCGACGCTGCGCCCAGCGCAGAGTCCGGTACGCGAGAATCACGAACCGATAGCGCCAGTGGCGGATCTTCGGAGAACGCTGGTACGCGGTGTCTCGAATGGTGGCCTCGGTCGTCGTCCCCGACTGCGGACGAAGCGTCAGACCTGCATCGGGCTGTCGTCGGGCGCCGTGTGGCGGTCCGGGTTGGCGCGCCGATCGAGATCGGGATCGATCGATCTGAAGTAGTAGCAGCCGTCTTCGCCGAGCTTGCGTTCGATGCGGTTGCGATGCATCAGCAAGTGCAAGTGCGCGATCGCCTCGCCGAGCGCCATCATCATCTGGCGCGGATCGAGATGGCGTTTGAACAACACCGGCAACAGTTCGCGCGCGACGGCGGGTGTCCGACAGTGTTCTTCGATCGCGAGCATCCGGTCTTCGTGATGGTTGATCAACTGCCGCAGCCGCTCGCGCACGCCGTAGAACGGCAAGTTGTGCGCCGGCAGGACCAACGTCTCGTTCGGCGTCTTCATGAACTTGTCGTGCGACTCCATCCAATCACGCAACGGGTTCGCATCGGGCTCGGTCGGATGAACGCTGACGTTCGACGTGATGATCGGCAGAATTTGGTCGCCCGAGATCATGACGTCGAGCGCCTTGCAGTGCAGGCACACGTGCTCGGGCGAGTGACCGGCGCCGACGACGACTTCCCACACCTGATTGCCGATGCGCAACTCGTCGCCGTCGACGAGGCGGCGGTAGCCCATCGGCAATGCCGGCATCCCGAAGCCGTCGTTGCGGCGCGTCTCCCACATCTGCCGCATCTGGCCCATGTAGTCGCGCGGCATGCCGGCGAGCTCGTAGAACACCTGACCTTGCCAGCTCGAGTGGTTGCTGCCTGGACCCGACGCGTGGAACGCGCGGGCCTGGTAGTACTCGGCGCGCGACATCATCAGCACGCACTTGTACTCGTCGCAGATCGTGCCGGCTTGGCCGATGTGGTCCGGATGCATGTGCGTGCAGATGACGCCTTTGACCGGCTTGCCGCGCATCGCTCCGGTGAACACCTGCCGCCACAGCTGTTCGGTCTCTTGGTTGCCGAGACCGGTATCGACGACGTACCAACCGTCGTCGTCGTCGAGCAGATAGAGGTTGATGTGCGACAGCGAGCCGCCCATCGGCATCGTCAACCAATGTACGCCGGGGGCGATTTCGCGCGTGACGCCGGGCTGCGGGTGATCGGAGTACGGGTAAACGAGATCGGCCATGGGTCCGGAGTATATCAGCGCAATGCGGCGTTGCAGCAAGACCTAGGCACTTCTCCGCAGTGTCGGCGCGCCGGATCGGCGATTAACATCGGCCGACGCAACGGGAGAACAGCACGGGAGGACAGCCATGGCGGACGAAGAACAGGTCGAACTCGGCACGATCAAACGCGCCAACGGCCGTTTCGAGGCGCGGCTCGAGCGCTTCCTCGAGCACGATCCCAAAGACGTGTGGGCGATGTTGACCGATCCGGCGCGGCTGCCCGAATGGCTCGCGCCGGGGGAGCTGGCGCTGAAGAAGGGCGGACCGGCGAAGCTGAACTTTCCCGAGAGCGGAACGGTGATCGACAGCACCGTCAGCGCGGTCGAGCCGCCGCGGCTGATCGAATACTCGTGGAGCGGTCCGGGCGAACCGCTCCGACCGGTACGTTGGGAGGCGATCCCCGCGAGCGGCGGTACGCGGCTCGTGCTGACGTTGTCGGTGCCGGAGAACGAAGACATCGCGCGCTCGTGCGCCGGTTGGGAGGCGCACCTGCAGATGCTGCTCGCGGCGATCGAAGGCGTGCCGATCAAGTTTCCGTTCGACCGCTTCAAGTCGACGCGCGAAGCATACAAAGCAATGGTCGCGCGATGAGCAAAGACAAGAATCCGCTCGACGAACGGATGCACGCGGTCCGCGACGAACCCGCGTGGAGCGAAAGCTACTACTTCAACTTCGTCGATCCGGCGAACCGGCTCGCGATGTTCACGCGCATGGGTTTTCGTCCCGGCGACGGCTGGGCCGACGGGCTGCACGTCGTCTACCTCGGCGGCGATCGCGTCGCGTTCACGTACGGTCGCCGCACGATCGAACGCGATCTATCGCGGTATGACGGCGATCTCTCGGTCGGCGGCCTGACGCTCGATTGCGTCGAACCGTTCGGCCTGTGGCGCGTGCGCTACTCGGGTCCCGCGCAGGACGTTGCCGACGCGTCGGTCCTGCTCGAACGCAGCAAGTCGCGTCCAGCCGGTTGGTATCGCGACGCGACGCTCGAGATGAGCGTCGATTTCAAAGCGCTCACGGAGCCGCACTACGCAGCCGGCGGCGCGCGCGGACACTTCGAGCAGACGGGCGAAGTGAGGGGCGTCATCACGATCGCCGGACAGACGACGCAGGTGCACGGCTTCGGCGTACGCGACAAATCGTGGGGTCCGCGCGACTGGGGCGCGGCGGTCGCACCGGCGCACGCGCGCGGTCCGAAGGTGCATTCGGCGGAACCGGCGCCGTTCGTCAATTGGTTCTCGATGAACTTCGGGCCGGCGCTCGCGCTCGGCGGATCGTGCGGCCGCGCGGACGACGGCGTGATGCGCGGGTCGGGTTGGATTCACCACGACGGCCGCACCGAAGACCTGCACGACGTCGTCATCGAGAGCACGTATCGCGAAGGCACGATCCTGCACGAGGAGGTCCGCTTGTCGGCGCGTGCCGCGAGCGGCAAGAAGATCGAGGTCCATGGACGCATCTTGACCGTGTGTCCGACGAAGATTCCGATGCCGGGCGGCGCCACGTTCGTCAACGAAGGGCTCGCCGAGTTTCGTACGGAAGGTCACATCGGTTTCGGGATCAGCGAGCACTGGCACCGGGTCGTCGGCGCATGACATAGTCGCGCCCGTTGCGACTCCGGCGTCGATCCTCTGCACACTTCCGCTGACCTCACGGGTACTGCACCGCCGGCGAAGATTCCGCGCACGACCGTCGTATGGTTCGGCGCCGGCGGCGTCGCACTCGGCATCGTCGGCAACGCGGTGTCGTATTTTCTGCTCGTCTACTACAACCAGGTGCTCGGGATTCCCGCCTATCTGGTCAGTCTCGCGCTCGCCGTTGCGCTGATCGCCGACGCGTGTATCGATCCGGTCGTCGGCATGTTGTCCGACCGCACGCAGTCGCGGCTCGGCCGTCGTCATCCCTATATCTACGGTGCGCTGGTGCCGTTGCCGCTGCTGTATTTCCTGCTGTGGAATCCGCCGGCGTGGGCGACCGCGACGCATGTCGTCGGTTTCGCGTACCTGACGACGCTGCTGATCGTGTTCCGCACGGCGCTCGCGTGCTTCGACATTCCGTCGAACGCGATGGTGCCGGAGCTGACGAGCGACTACGACCGGCGTACGTCGTTGATGTCGGCGCGGTTGTCGGCCGCGTGGGTCGCCGGCGTGTCGTTCACGATCGCGATGTACGGCTACTTCCTGCAGCCGACGGCCGCGCAACCCGACGGCGTGCTGAACGCGATGGGCTATCGCCTCGCGAGTTGGCTCGGTGCGACGCTGATCCTCGTTTCGGTGACGGCGACGGCATTCGGGACGCACCGGCACGTACCGGCGCTGCGCGGCGCGCGCCAGCACGCGTCGCTCGATCTGCGCGCCGCGTGGAGCACCGTGCGCGCGATCTTCGCGAACGGTCCGTTTCGCGCATTGATGCTGTACGCGATCGTGTATCGCAGCACCGACGGCCTGTTCGCCGCGTTGTGGATCTACCTCGTCACCTACTTCTGGCTGCTCGAGCCGAGCCAGATCGCTTGGTTGACGTCGATGAATCTGATCGGGTCGTTCCTCGCCATGGCGGTGACGCCGTGGCTGTCGCGCAATCACGACAAACGCACGATCGTGCTCGCGGCGAACTTTGCGTCGCTGATCACGAGCTGCGGTCCGATCACGCTGCGGCTGCTGGGCTTCTTGCCCGACCACGCGATCTTCCCGACGCTGCTCGGCGTCGCGATCTTCGACACGTTCCTGATCGTCGTCACCGTGTCGGTGCTCGCGTCGATGATCACCGACCTCGTCGAAGACGTGCAGCGCACCGACGGCCGCCGTCACGAAGGCGCGATCATCTCGGCGCAGACGTTCATCTCGAAGTTGTCGACCGCTTCCGGCACGTGGATCGCCGGCTTGGTGTTGACGGCGATCGCGTTTCCGCAGGCGAGCCGCGTCGCGGACGTGACGCGCGACACCGCGAATTCGTTGGGGCTGACGTATCTGCTGGTGCTGTACGGCTCGATCGCGCTGTGCGGCGCGCTGCTCTTCCGCTACAAGCTCGACCGCATCACGCATGCGGCGAACGTCGCGAGCGTCGGTGTTGCAGGAGACGGGCGGCGTCGTGCCTGAGCGTCGGACCGACGTCGAGGAGACCATCGTCGTCGAAGCCGCGTCGGTCGAAGCGCTCGGCTATCGGCAGGAGCTCAAGCGTTCGCTGAGCCTCGGGGATCTGCTGGTCTACGGGTTGATCTTCATCGTCCCCGGCGCACCGATTTCGGTGTTCGGCATCGTCTTCAACGCGAGCGCCGGCATGGTGCCCCTCGTCTATCTCGTTGGGATGGTCGCCATGCTGTTCACCGCCGCGAGCTACGTGACGATGTCGCGCGTCTATCCGGTCGCCGGATCCGTCTACGCGTACTCGGGCCGCGCGATCGGCCCGACGGTCGGGTTCCTCACCGGCTGGATCATGTTGCTCGACTACCTGTTGCTGCCGACGCTGATCTACATCCTGAGCGCCGTCGCGGTGCACGCGGTCGTGCCGGACGTACCGAAGATCGCGTGGATCGTCGGCTTCGTCGTCGTCAACACGGTGCTGAGTCTGCGCGGCATCGAAACCACCGCGCGCACCAGCCTGTGGCTACTGGTCTTTCAGCTCGCCGGACTCGTCGCGTTTCTGGTCATGGCGACGATCGGCCTGCTGCACGGCACCGCGGGCGCGCATTGGTCGTTCAAACCGCTCTTCAATCCGGAGGTCGCGACGCCGAGCCTGATCTTCGGCGCGTTGTCGCTCGCAGTGCTGAGCTTCCTCGGTTTCGATGCGATTTCGACGTTGTCGGAAGAGGCGAAGGGCGGGGCGCGCGCGATCGGCCGCGCCACGTATCTGTCGTTGCTGTTGACCGCCGGCATCTTCGTCGTCTTGACGTACGCGGCGTCGCTGTTCGTGCTCGACCAAACGCGCTTCCCGCACGGCGATCGCACCGAGGCCGCCTTCTACGACATCGCGCTCGTCGTCGGCGGCGCATGGCTCAAGTGGGTGCTGACCGTGCCGGGTGTGCTGTTCGCCGGGCTGCCGGGTGCGCTCGCGGCACAGGTGGCGACGAGTCGCTTGCTCTTCAGCATGGCGCGCGACGGACGTTTGCCGCGCGGTCTCGCGCACGTGAGCGACACGCACCACGTGCCGGATCGCGCGGCGCTTTTGGTGTCGGCGGTGACGCTCGTGCTCGGCGTCGCAATGTCGGGTGAACTCGAAGTGCTCACCTCGATGGTGAACTTCGGCGCGCTGTCCGGATTTCTCTTGCTGCACGTCTCGGTGATCGCGCACGCGGCGAAATCCGCGGCGACTGGGCGCGCCCGTTGGCTGCCGATCGTATCGGCGACGATCGGCTTCGGCGTGATCGCCTACGTGATGCTGAATTTGAACGCGACTGCAAAACTCGTCGGCGGCGCCTGGCTCGTCATCGGGATGGCGTCACTGCTGGTGCGGTCGTCGCGCGCAGCAGCAAGTAGCCCGCGATAGCGGACAGCACCGACGCGCCGAGCACCGCGGCGCGCAACGGCGCGCCGTAGTCGACGGGCGAGTGTTCGAACGCGAGACCGCCGACGAAGAGGCTCATCGTGAAGCCGATGCCGGTCAGTATCGACACGCCGTACAGCGCTCCCCACGACGCACCGCGCGGCAACTCGGCGAGCTTCAGTTTGATCAGCAGCAAGCACGTCGCGAACACGCCGAGTTGCTTACCGACGAATAGGCCGAGCGCGATGCCGCTCGCGACGCCGCCGGTCAATTCGCGCAGCGTCATGCCGGCGAACGACACGCCGGCGTTCGCGAACGCGAAGATCGGCAAGATCAGGAACGCGACCCACGGATGCAGGATGTGCTCGAGATGGCGCAGCGGCGAGCCGTCGTACTCGGGACCGGAATTCTTCAGCGGAATCGTCAGCGCAACGACGAAGCCCGCGAGCGTCGCATGTACGCCGCTCTTCAACACGCATACCCAAACGACGATGCCGACCAATACGTACGCCGCGATGCGCACGACGCCGAACACGTTGAACGCGATCAAGACGGCAAGGCCGACCGCCGCGATCGCGAGCGATACGTACGACAGATCCGTCGCGTAGAAGAGCGCGATCACGACGATGGCCGCGATGTCGTCGAAGATCGCGAGCGACGTCAGGAACACCTTCAACGACAGCGGCACGCGATTGCCGAGCATCGACAACACACCGAGCGCGAATGCGATGTCGGTCGCGGCCGGAATCGCCCACCCGCGCAGCGCGACCGGGTCGTTCCAATTGAGCGCGGCGTAGATCGCAGCGGGTGCGGCGAAACCGCCGAGCGCGGCGCAGCCGGGTAAAACGATCTGCGCGACGTTGCGCAACTCGCCTTCGAGCATCTCGCGCTTCACTTCGAGCCCGATCAGGAAGAAGAACACCGCCATCAAGCCGTCGTTGATCCACAGCAGCAGCGGTTTCGAAATGCCGAACGAACCGATCGCGATCGACAGCTTCACGCCGATCGCCGCGTCGTACAGCGACGCCAGCGGCGAGTTCGCGATCGCGAGTGCGACGACGGCGGCCGCGACCAACACGATTCCGCTCGCCGATTCGAGCTCGAGAAATTCGCTCGCAGATTTGATTCGCATCGAGTCATCCGCGCCAAACGACGACGCATTGAACGGGCTTCGTCCATTCGCCGCAAGCGCGACGGCGGCGGCTGACGCGTGCATGCGGTCGCGGCTGATACCGACGCGGCGCCCGGCGCGCGACGCTGCGACCGTCGTGCTGCGGAGCGTCCAATGCGTTGGGTGGGGTTCGTCGTGTGCTGCTTCGCAGCCTGCACAGGGAATGCGGCGGAGATCTATCGCTGCAGCGGTGCCGGCGGCGAGGTGTTGTTCACCGACGTCGCGTGCCCGACCGGACGTCCGCAGACGACGCAGCCGATCAATTCGGTCGACTTGGCGCTGCCGGACATGGCGCCGTCGCACCGCGGCGCCGATGCCGCGAATCCGCGCAACCCGCTTCCGCAAGGGAAGCACGCACGCGGTAGCAAGTGGCGCGAAGCGCAGGCGCGGGCCGACGAAGCGGCTGCGCCGCAAGCACGGGTGCGTGCGAAGGGGTCGCGCGAGCGCGATGTACGCGGGTCGCCGGCGAACTCGATCGAGACCGCCGAACGCCGCTGCGCAGCGGCGCGCGATCGGCTCGATGCGGTGCACGCGACGATGCGGCGCGGTTACAGCGCAGCGAGCGCGGGCCGAATGCAGACGCGTCTGCAGGACGCTCGCGCGCGCGTCGATCGCGATTGCGCGCGCTGACGAGTCGGTGACGGCGCACGGCAGCGAACGTGCGCTGCGCGATTTTCGTTTCGACGTCGGCGTCCGCGGCGTCGGAGTTGGCGAATCCGCTGCCATCGACGCGCGATCGACGCGCGTTCGACACTGGCGTCGTCGAACTCGACGTCCGGCGTTCGTTTGCAGGGCGCCCGGACGCGCAGTAGATTCTGCCCCCCTGTCCTATTCATTTGCGAAAAGCCTAGATCATTCAGAGAGCAACGAGGGGAGCTGAGCCGATGGCCATGAACGTCAAACCGGTGCCGACGCTGGACGACGAAATCAACGAGATTCGTCTGGCGACCGCCGAGATCGTCAACAAGGAAATCCTGCCGGCCGAAGCGAAGCTGTGGGGCTGGATGTCCGACAGCGCGAACGCGCCGAACGAGGCCGCGAAAGAAGCGCGCGAAATCCGCAATCACATTCAGAACACGGTGAAGAAGGCGAAGCTGTGGGCGCCGCACTTGCCGCGCGAGTTCGGCGGCATGGGCCTCACGTTCATGCAGCACGCGTACATGAACGAGGTACTGTCGTACAGCCCGGGCGCCGCGGCGCTCTTCGGCGTCGTCGCGCCGAACTCGGGTAACCAGAGCATCCTCGTCAAATACGGCACGCCGCAGCAGCACGAGAAGTGGCTGAAGCCGTTGACCGAAGGCCGCATGCAATCCGGCTTCTCGATGACCGAGCCGCACAACCCGGGCTCCGACCCGCGCTCGCTGACGACGCGCGCGGTGCTCGACGGCGACGAGTGGGTCATCAACGGCCACAAGTGGTTCACGTCGAACGGTCACGCGGCGGATTTCTACATCGTGATGTGCCGTACGTCGGATCCGAACGACACGTCCGGGCGCAACGACAAGATGACGCAGATCATCGTGCCGAAGAACACGAAGGGCGTGAACATCGTGCGCGGGGTGCCGGTGTGGGGCCGCGCGTCGAGCCACTGCGAAATCATCTACGACAACGTGCGCGTGCCGAAGGAAAACCAACTCGGCCGCACGGGCACCGGTCACCAAGCCGCGCAAGACCGCCTCGGTGCCGGCCGCGTGTACCACTGCATGAACTCGATCGGTTCGATGTGGCGCGCGTTCGACTTGATGGTCGAGCGCGCGATGACGCGCGAAGTGCACGGCGGCGAGAAGCTCGAGGACAAGCAGTTCATCCAGGGCTTCATCTCGGATTCGTACATCGATATCCAAGCGGCACGGCTGATGACGATTCACTGCGCCGAGAAGATGGAGAGCGGCGCCGACCCGCGCACCGACATCTCGGCGATCAAGATCTTCGTGCCGGAGATGTATCACCGCGTCGTCGACCGCGCGATCCAAGTGTGGGGTGCGGCCGGCGTGTCGGGCGATTTGCCGCTCGCGAACATGTATCTCGGTGCGCGGACGCTCAGAATTGCCGACGGCCCGGATGAGGTGCACAAGATCCTCATCGCGAAGAACATCTTGCGGCGCTACCACAGCGGCGAGAAGTGGGACTTCGGCAACTGACGCCGCGATCCAACGTGGTCATCGGGCCGCGCCGGCGACGGTGCGGCCCGACTGTTTGAGGCTCGTCTGTTCTCGAGGGAGGCGTCATGACGGTCACGATTGCCGAAGCGCACGCCGCGCTGACTGCGCCGGGCGCGCCGTTCGAGATGGAGGAGGCCGTGATCCGCGGCCTCCGCTATCGCGTTTGGAAGAACACGCCGAAAGATCTGCGCGTCGTGTTCGAAGAAATGCGCGCACACGGCGACAAGGACTACATCGTCTACGAAGACGACCGGCTGACGTATGCCGGCGCGATCCGCGCGTCGGCGACGCTCGCGCATCTGCTGCGCGACAAGTACGGCGTGAAGAAAGGCGACCGCGTCGCGATCGCGATGCGCAACTTCCCGGAATGGGCGATCGCGTTTTGGGGCATCGCGACGATCGGCGCCGTCGTCGTGCCGCTCAACGCGTGGTCGTCGGCCGAGGAACTGCAATACGGCCTCGAAGACTCCGGTAGCCGCGTCGTCTTCGCCGACGAAGAGCGCGCGCACAGGATGGCGAACGTGTTGCTGCGCCTCGACCTCGACGCGTGCATCGTCGCGCGCGCGAAGGGTGCGTTGCCGGACACCTGCACGCGCATGGAAGACCTGCTCGGCCCGATCGCCGATTACCCGAATTTGCCGCAGGCGACGTCGCCCGCGGTCGATTTGGACCCGGACGACGATGCGACGTTGTTCTACACGTCCGGCACGACGGGGCGGCCGAAGGGCGCGCTCGGCACGCACCGCAACGTCTGCACGAATTTGATCTCGCTCGGCTTCGGCGCGGCGCGCGCGACGTTGCGGCAAGGCCTGCCGTTGCCGACGCCGGATCCGAACGCCCCTCAACGCGCCAGTTTGCTGTCGGTGCCGTTCTTCCACGTGACCGGGTGTCATTCGACGCTGCTGCCGGCGTCGCGCGCGGGCAGCAAGCTCGTGTTGATGTATCGCTGGGATGCCGGCGAGGCGCTCAAGTTGATCGAGCGCGAACGCATCAACGGCATCGGCGGCGTGCCGACGATGATGTGGCAGCTGATTCAGCATCCCGATTTCCACAAGACGGATCTGTCGACGATCGAGAGCATCGGTTACGGCGGCGCAGCGGCGGCGCCGGAGTTGGTCGAGCGTCTCAAGCAGGAATTCCCGCAGATCGCCGGGCCGGGGCAGGGCTACGGCATGACCGAGACGTCGTCGATCGTCACGTCGAACAGCGGCATCGACTACGTGCGCAAGCCGATGAGCTGCGGGCCGGCGGTGCCGATCTGCGACATCCGCGTCGTCGACGCCGACGGCCGCGACGTGAAGCAGGGCGCGATCGGCGAGCTGTGGGTGAAAGGTCCGAACATCATCAAGGAATACTTGAACCGGCCCGAAGCGACGGCCGAGTCGATCACCGACGGCTACATGCACACCGGCGACCTCGTCACCGTCGACGACGAAGGGTTCATCACGATCGTCGATCGCGCGAAGGACATGCTGATCCGCGGCGGCGAGAACATCTACTGCGTCGAAGTCGAAGCGGCGTTGTACACGCACCCCGACGTGTTCGAGGCCGCGGTCGTCGCGGTGCCGCACAAGGAGCTCGGCGAAGAGGTCGGCGCGGTGGTGCGATTGAAGCCCGGCGCGAGCGTGGGCATCGAAGAATTGCGGCTGCACGTGCGCGAGCATTTGGCGGCGTACAAGGTGCCGAAATACATCGAGTTCACGTCGAACGAACTGCCGAAGAACGCCAACGGCAAAGTGCTGAAGCAGGAGCTGCGCGCGGTGATGCGCAGGTACGCGACGTCGTGAGCGCGGGCGCGCCGAACGCAAAGGACTCACCCGAGGAACCCGGTATGCCCAACGGAAACGAGAAGGTGCGTCGCACCCGTCGCGTGACGGCGCGGTATGCGGCCGCCGCGGCTACGGCGATCTTCGCTTCGGCGCTATGCGTCGCGCCGGTTCGCGCCGCGACGGAACTCGAGACGGCGATCGCGAACGCGTTGTTGCACTCGACCGCGTTCCCCGACGTACCGAAGGACGTCGACGTCGACGCCGCCTACCAGATCCAAGCGAACGCGGTCGCCGCGTCGTTCGGAGGCCAGATCGCGGGCTACAAGGCCGCGCTGACGAATCGCGCGATGCAACGTCGTTTCGACGCGGACCAACCCATCGTCGGCGTGTTGCCCGAGTCCGGGCGGCTCGCGTCGGACGCGGTCATCCGCGCGGTGCCGGGCCTCAAGATCGAAGTCGAGATCGGTTTCCTGGTCGGCGCGGACGGCGCGCCGGCGACCATGTTCGCGGCGATCGAACTGCCGCGGCTCGACTATCCGAACATGAAGGAAGTGACGCTCGCCGACGTGATCGCGACCGATGCGTCGGCGTATCGATTCATCGTCGGGCCGAGTTCGGTCCCCGATCCGAACGTGCGCCAAACCGAAGTGTCGCTCGAGAAGGACGGCGCACAGGTGTTCGCGGCATTCGCGAGCGATGCGATGGACGATCCGGGTCGGTCATACGATTGGACGCTCGACGCGGCGCGCAACCACGGCTATCCGGTCCGCCGCGGCATGGTCGTGCTGACGGGCGCACTCGGTCGCGTGGTCGACGGCGTCCCGGGAACGTACGTGGCGCACTACGGCGCACTCGGCGACGTCCGCTTCAAGATCGAGGCCGCGGATGCGGCGGCGCCTGCACCGGCCCTTTCTGTGCCGGCCGAATAGCGTCCGACGCGTCGTGACCGACGCGCCGCCGACGCGGGAACTCGAGGTCAGCGACTTTGCGCCGGGCGGCCCGGTCGAGTACCTGGCCCGCGAGCGCGTCGAACAGATCGGCAAATCGTTCGCGTTCCTGTCGGCATCGCCGTGCGACGCGTCGAATACGCTGATCGCGGAGGGGGCGTCCACGGCGAAGCCCGTGCCGTACCGCGACCTGGGCCGACCCTGGTTCCGGGCGACGAGCCGTCCGGCTCGACGTTCGGCGGAGTTCTGCACGGTGCTGCGCGGCGGTTACAATGCCCGCCATGACCGCACTCGAAAAACCGACCGACTTCTTCACGCGCGCCGAGATCGTTGCGTTGCGGCAGCTGTCACCGTGGCGGTCGACGTGGATGATCGTGCATTGCTGGAGCGTCATTCTCGCGACGTGGGCGGCGGCCGTGGTGTGGCCATACCCGTGGGTGATCGTGCCGGCAATCGTGATCATCGGGGCGCGCCAGCTCGGCCTCGGGATCATTTCGCACGACGGCGCGCACTTCCTGCTGTACAAGAACCGGCGGCTGAACGACTGGGTATGCGAATGGCTGTTGAACCGGCCGCTGCTCGGTGCGTCGGTGATCCCGTATCGCACGTATCACCTGAACCACCATCGGTTTACCCAACAACCCAACGATCCGGATCTGCCGCTGTCGGCACCGTTCCCGATCACGCGTTCGAGCTTCCGCCGTAAAGCGCTGCGCGACCTGAGCGGGCAGACCGGGCTCAAGCAGAAGTCGCAGACCATTCGCGGCGCGTTCGGCAAGGCGTCCGAGCCGCTGACGGTTCGGCTGAAGCGCGGCGCGCGGCGGTTGGGGCCGAACCTCGCGATCAACGCAGTGTTCTTCGGCGGCTTCGTCGCGGTCGGTCACCCGTGGCTGTACGTGCTGTTGTGGATCGTGCCGGACCTGACGTGGCACATGTTCATCTCGCGCGTGCGCAACATCGGTGAACACGGTGCGGTGCCCGACAACGACGACCGGCTGCGCAACACCCGCACAGTGCACGCCAATTGGCTCGAACGCGCGTTGATCGCGCCGTATTTCGTGAACTACCACCTCGAACACCATCTGCTGGTGTCGTGTCCCGCGTATCGCCTGCCGCGCGCCCACGCACTGTTGATCCGCAAGGGTTTCGGTCCGCGGATGGAGACCAAACCGAGCTATCCGGCGATGCTCGCGCACGCCGTCTCGAAGCCCGAGCCGCTCGCCGCCTGATCCCGCCGCGCCGTTTCCGCGGCGTTTCCTATACTGAAACGTCCGGCTACGGCGCGTTGCCACGTGTTCGCTTCGGCCCGCAATTCGGTTTCACAGCTCACCGTCTACCGTGCGCTCGCGCTGGCGGCGCCGGTGGCGTTGGTCGGCATCGGCTTGCTGCGGCGGCTGGTCGACCCGGAACCCGAGTGGTCGTGGTACCTGCGCCTCGTCGTCTCGGCATCGTCGATCCTCTTCTTCGTCGCCACGTTCGTATCGGCGCGCGTCCGCGCACGCCCGGATCGCTACGCGGCGGTGCCGGTGTTCATGCTCGGCGGGATGGTGGTGGGCCTCGCTTACGGCACCGGCTTTTCGACCGATAGCGGGCTCGCCGCGCTGGCCGTGATGACTGCCGTGGGCTTGCTGTTCCGCAGCCGGCTTCACGTCGCGGCCTTCTTCGTGTTGGTCGGCGGCGGTCTCGTCGTCGCGATTCGCTGGGTGCCGCATCCGGCGTTCGAACCGGACTACTACACGTTCGTGCTGATCGCGTTCGCCGCGATTGCCTATCTCGCCATCGGCGCGCGCCTCGACGCGCAGCAGCGGCTGGAAACGAGCGAGGCGGTGATGTCGTCGCTGTTCCAAGAGTCCGCCGACGCGTTGATGCTCGCGGAGCTGCCGCGTGGTGCGATCGTGATGAGCAACGACCGCGCCCGGCGGATGTTCGAGAGCGACGATCCGCAGGTGATCGGCGGCCTCGTCCGCGACGTGCTTCTGCCCGATCCGTCGATCCGGCGGCCGCTGCTGCGCGACCGCCACTGGAGCGGCGAGCGCAAGTTCACGTCGGCGAGGAGCAGTGTGTTCTGGGGCGATGTCGCGTTGCAGTTGATCGACGTCGGCGGGCGCCGCGTGCTGCTCAGGATTACCGACGCGACACAGCGACGCGCGATGGAAGAATCGCTGCGCAGCGCGAAGGAAATGGCCGAGGCGGCCGTACAAGCTCGCAGCCAGTTCCTCGCCAACATGAGCCACGAGGTGCGCACGCCGATGAACGGCGTGATCGGTATGACCAGTTTGTTGCTCGATACGCCGCTCGACGACCAACAGCGCGATTTCGTCGAAACGATCCGCGTCAGCGGCGAATCGCTGCTGACGATCATCAACGACATCCTCGACTTCTCGAAGATCGAGGCCGGCCGCGTCGAGCTCGAAGCGCATCCGTTCGACCTCGAACAGTGCGTCGCGGAGAGTCTCGATCTGCTCGCGAGCCAAGCGCACGCGAAAGGCCTCGAACTGTCGATGTACATCGATCCGGACGTGCCGACCGAAGTCGTCGGCGACGTCACGCGGCTGCGCCAGATCTTGGTGAACCTCGTCGGCAACGCCGTGAAATTCACCGATCGCGGCGAAATCTACGTGCACGTGCGCGCGACGCCGCCGGTCCACAAGCGCTTCGATCTGATCGTGGCGGTACGCGACACCGGCATCGGCATTCCGCCGGATCGCAAGGCGGCGCTCTTCACCGCGTTCACGCAGGTCGACGCGTCGACGACGCGACGCTACGGCGGCACGGGCCTCGGACTGTCCATCTCCAAACAACTGGTCGAGCTGATGGACGGGCGCCTCGCGGTGGAGAGCCGGCTCGGTGTCGGCTCGACGTTCACGTTCAACGTCGCGCTGCAATGCGGCGACGCGCTGCCGAACGTCGCGGATGCGTTGCGCGGCCGGCGCGCGCTGTGCGTCGACGACAACGCGACGAACCGCGACGTGTTGCGCCTCACGCTCGCGCAATGGGGCATCGACGTTGCGATGTGCGAGACGCCGGATGCGTGTCTGGGTGCCGCCGTCGACGGCGCGTTCGACTGGATCGTGCTCGACCATCAGATGCCGGACTACGGCGGCGACGAGTTGGCGCAGCGCATTCGCGCGAAGCTCGGCGCGCGTTGTCCGCCGATCGTGCTGTTGACGTCTGCAGGCCGTGAAGCGGTCTCCGCACGCGGCCTGTTCGACGCCTTGATGGCGAAGCCGCTGCGGCGGCCGACGCTGTACGCGGTACTGCACCGGTTGTTGCCGAGCGGCGATGCGAGCGCGTTACCGAGACCCGCGCAGGCGGCGACGAATGCGACGCCCGCAGTTGGCGCCGGGCTGCATGTATTGGTCGCCGAAGACAACACGATCAATCAACGCGTCGCGGCGCGGATGCTCGGCCGGCTCGGTTGTCGGGTCGACCTCTGCAGCGACGGCCGCGAAGCGGTCGCGCTCGCGAGCCGCGTTACGTACGACTTGATCCTG
>DASRZO010000242.1:0-4602 GCA_035686405.1 Pseudomonadales bacterium
AACCGCATCCGCGGCGGCGATCAACAGATTTGGACCTTCGGCCTGAACTGGTACATCAACAACGTCATCAAGGCGCAACTCAACTACCAATACGTCGACGTCAACCGGTTGACCGCCGCCGGCGCGCGACTGGGTCAGGACATCGACCAAATTTCCATGCGGTGGCAGTTCGCGTTCTGAACGTGGGGACCACCATCTTTCCGCGCATCTCTGCGATCGCGCTGCTCGCCGGCGCATTGTCGTGCCCCGCTGCCGACGCGCCGGATTGCAGCGGGTTTGGCTGGGACATGTCGCGCGAACTCGCGCTGTTCGCGCAGGCCGGTCATCCGATCAGCGCGGCTTCGCATGCGTCGGCGGCGCCGCGGGTCGACCTCGATACGTTGTACATCGTCACGCTCGCGCCGCGCGCCGACGTCGCGTTCGCGCACCCACCCGGCAAGGTCGTCGGCGGCGACGCGGGAACGGCCGGACTCTTGGTGTTTCATCCGGCGCGCGCCGGCTCGTACCGGATCACCCTCGATGCGGGCATGTGGATCGACGCCGTGAACGGCGATCGACTGATCGATTCGACCGGGTTTCGCGGACGGGCGCCGTGCGGAACGATCCACAAGAGTGTCGAGTGGTCGTTGCCTGCGGAAGACGTGGTGGTACAGATCTCGGGACCGGCGACTGCGCCGATCCACCTGACGATTACATCGGCGCAACCGTAGCGTTCGACACCGCGAGCGTCGCGCCCGGGCCGAGCCGTTGGGCCGCGCGCAGCGCTTCGATTTGCTGCTGACGCTGCTTGAACGCGCGCAGGTCGTCGCCGGACAACGTCTCCCCTGCCGGCAATCGCACGCCGCTCGGATTCACTTGCTGACCGCCGACGAGCACTTCGTAGTGCAGATGCGGGCCGGTCGCGCGACCGGTTGCGCCGACGAACGCGATCACCTGGCCTTGCTTCACGTGCGCGCCTTTGGTGACGCCCCTCGCGAAGCCAGATAGGTGCGCGTATGCCGTGCTGTAGCGCGAATTGTGTTCGATACGAATGTAGTTGCCGTAGCTACCGCCGTCGCCGGCCACGATGACCGTACCGTCGCCGGCGGCGCGCACCGGTGTACCTATCGGCGCTGCGAAGTCGACGCCGCGATGCATCATGGTGTAGCCGAGGATCGGATGCAGGCGCATGCCGAAGCCCGACGATATGCGCGTCGCGTCCACCGGGGTCTGCAGCAACGCTTTGCGGATCGAATGGCCGTCTGGCGAGAAGAGATCCGGTACGCCGCTGCGCGGAGTAAAGCGGTAATAGCTCATCTCCTTCCCGCGCAATACGAGCTTCGCGAACATCAATTCGCCCGAGCGCGCGTAGTTGCCGCCTTCGTCGGTCAGCGTGTCGTAGAACAATTCGTACTCGTCGCCGGCGCGAATGTCGCGTTGGAAGTCGACGTCGAAACTGAAGAGGTCGATTGCCTGCACCAGGAGGTCGTGCGGCACGCCCGCCGCGCTCGCGGTAGCGAAGAGTCCGTTGCCGATCGCACCGCCGCTCGACGTCGAAATGCGACGCAGCGGATGTTCGATGGTCGTCGCGAGGAAGCCGTCGTCGTCGACGCTCCGCCGCGACACTTTGATCTCGCGCTCGACGCTCGGCCGGAACGCAATCGACTGGAGCGTCGCGAGCCGTGGCGGATCTTGCGGATGCAGTTGGAGCGACAGCGTCCAACCCGGCCGGACCTCGCGCACGCTGAAGACCGGCTTGAGCGCTTGTACCGCCGCGTAGGCGTCGGCCATTGGAATGCCGGTACCGCCGAGCAGCGCGATCAACGTGTCGCCCGAACGCACGGTGAGTGCCACCGGGATCGGCGCGGTTTCGCCGGAGCGTTGCTCGGGCTTGACGAAACGGTCGGTCACGATCGGCAAATCAGCGAGCGTCGATGGCGACACGAGCTGTGCGCGGTTCGAATACATGGGGGTTTCGACGACGGCGCGGGCCGGCTGCGACGAATCGAGCCCGATCAATACCAACGCGACCCACGCGCACACGCCGAGGTGCCAACTGAGATGTCGACCGGCCACTGCCGGCTCGCCGTCTCGTTGTCGATCGGCCAGGCGCATCAACTATTCACTTCCCCAGAACAAATGTAGCCATCGGTCGCGATTCGACTCGCCCGGATGTTCGTTGGATCGACCCTGCCTGTTCGCTGACCGGCCGGGCCGCTTGTCGGGCCCTTGGGTCGTACGAGCGCGGCGCCGTAGCGCCGCGTTCCGAGCAATCATAGGTGACGCACGAAGGGTTGCGCCACCCTTCGCTGGCGGGAATCTCGACGAGACATTGTCCTTGTCGATTGTCGAACACAGGGGCGAACCGAGAGCTGCGCGCGAAAAACGATCATAGACGGTTCCATGTAAGCAGACTGTCGCCGTTATCTCGGTTTGTGCGCACCGTCACGTAATTGACTGGTATGGCGCGGCCGTCACGAAACCTTCATCGCTCCGTCACGCGACCGAAACCTGACGCTCATACGCTGCCGCGACATGAATGAAACCCCGACGTATTCATTTCACGAACCCGATAAGACCCACTACCGAACCATCTTTCTCTCCGATATCCACCTCGGAACGCGCGGTTGTCGCGCCGATCTGCTGCTCGAATTCCTGAAGGAACACACCTGCGACCAGCTCTATCTAGTCGGCGACATCATCGACGGCTGGCGTTTCAAGAAGGGCTTTTATTGGCCGCAGGAACACACGAACGTGATGCGGCGGTTCCTGACGCTGTCGAAACGCGGCACGCAGGTGACCTACGTGACCGGGAATCACGACGAGTTCTTGCGCAAATACGCGGACATGGAAGTCGGCAACATTCGGATCGTCGACGAGGCCGTCCACCACACACACGACGGCCGCCGGTTTCTCGTCGTGCACGGCGACGCGTACGACGTCGTGACGCTCTATCACAGCTGGGTCGCCAAGCTCGGCGGCCTCGGCTACGACATGCTGGTCGAGCTGAACACACACCTGAACCGGTGGCGCGCGCGCCTCGGTTACGGCTTCTGGTCGCTGTCCGCATGGGTGAAGTACCGCGTCAAGCGCGCCGTCAGCTACGTCAGCGGTTTCGAACAGGCGGTGAGCCACCATTGCCGCCAACGAGGCTACGAAGGCGTCGTCTGCGGTCACATCCATCACGCCGAGATCACCGACTACGGCGACATTCGCTACATGAACTGCGGCGACTGGGTGGAATCCTGCACCGCGCTCGTCGAGGACGAATCGGGCCGATTCCATCTGATCCACTGGGCCGATGAAATGGCCGCGCAAGCCAACGCCGCAACGCCGCTCGCCGCGCCGCAACGGCTGCGTGCATGAAGCTGCTGCTCGTCACGGATGCGTGGGAGCCGCAAACCAACGGCGTCGTCACCACGCTGCAGCACGCCCGACTCGGTCTCGGTCGACTCGGCATCGACACGACGGTGATTCACCCCGGCCTCTTCAGAACCTTGCCGGTTCCGAGCTACCCGGAAATCAGAATCGCGATCGATCCGTGGCGGGTCGCCCGCATGATCGCAGCCGAACGGCCCGACACGATCCACATCGCGACCGAAGGACCGCTCGGGCTCGCGGCTCGGCGCTACGTCGTACGCCGCGGCATCCCGTTCTCGACCTCGCTGCACACGAAGTTCCCGGAGTACGTGGCGGCGCGCACCGGCCTGCCGCTGTCGATCGGCTACAAGTTCCTACGCTGGTTTCATCGCCCCTCCGTCGCGACGTTAGTGACGACGAATTCGCTGCGCCGGGAACTCGAAGCGCGCGGTCTCGAACGGCTCGTCGTCTGGGGTCGCGGCGTCGACACCGAGCAGTTCTCGCCGCGCCGCCGCCGCACACGCAGCAAACCCCGCCTTCTGTATGTCGGCCGTGTCGCGGTGGAAAAGAACCTCGAAGCGTTTCTCGAGCAGCCGTGCGACGCGACGAAGGTCGTGGTCGGCGACGGGCCGGCGCGCGCCGCACTCGAAGCCCGTTTTCCGAACGTCGAATGGGCGGGGTACCGCTACGGCGCCGAACTCGCCGACTACTATGCGAACGCCGACGTCTTCGTATTCCCCTCGCGCACCGACACATTCGGTTTGGTCATGCTCGAAGCCATGGCGTGCGGCACACCCGTCGCCGCGTTCCCGGTGACCGGACCGATCGACGTCGTCGTCGAAGGCGTGAATGGCGCCCTCGACGCCGATCTCGGCCGCGCGATTCGGCGCGCGCTGACGATCGACCGCACACAATGCCGACGCTTCGCGCTCGCCAATGGGTGGAACGCGATCGCACGGCGCATGGCCGCACATTTGACGCTGATCGACTGGAGTCGTCCGCACGCGAAGGGTCCGTCCGCCTTGTCGGCGCTCTCCGACGACGCGGCGCGAAGCGATGATGCCGACGCCGCCAAATCGCCGGCACTCGATCGCATCGAAGCGCCATCGAGTCGCGATGGGCGCGTGTCGCGCGTTGGTGTTCGGTGATTCCGCGGCTCGGTGCCGTCCGTATCGGCGCCGCGCCACTTCCTTCGCCCCAGTCGGGTGGTTAGAGTTCCGCCCGAGCCCCGGTGGCACAGAGGATAGCGCGGCCCCCTCCTAA
>DASRZO010000243.1:0-3485 GCA_035686405.1 Pseudomonadales bacterium
AGAACGTGCGTCGTAGCAACGCCGCGTCGGTGACGGAACCGAGCACCGCGAGCGTCGGCACGTCGAGCGACTCGGCTTCGATGATGTCGCGCAGTTCGCGGTGAATCTCGTATAGGCCGTATTCGTTCTGGTCGAGCAGCACCAACAAGCGCGGCGCGCCTCGCACGATTTGGCGACACAGCTCCGACCCGATCGATCCGCCGGCGCCGGTCACGAGCACCGCGTTGCTGCGCACGCAGCCGTACAACAAATGCGGCAACGGCGCGACCGTGTCGCGGCCGAGCAGATCCTCGACCAATACGTCGCGCGTATTCGCGAGCGTCGCGCCGCCGACGAGATCGGCCATGTCCGGAATCAGCCGCACGTGCACGGCGAACGGCTCGAGGAAATCGATGATGCGTTTACGGTCGGCGACTTCGCTCGACGGCACCGCCACCAACACTTCACGCGCCTGCGTGTCGTGCAACAGCGCCGGCAACGAACGCGGCGGATAGACGTACACGCCGTTGATCGTACGCCGCTGCAGCAGCGGATCGTCGTCGAGGAACGCGACCGGCACGCGATCGCCCTGTTGCAGCAGCGTGCGCGCGAGCTCGACGCCGTTCTTGCCGGCGCCGTAGATCACGACCGGGGCTTTCGCGCTGAACCGCTGCGCCAACCAATTGAAATAGCCGCGCACCGCGAAGCGCGTACCGCCGACGTAGGCGAGCGAGATCAGCCAGAAGATGATCGGTACCGACCGCGGGAAGCCCGGCAGTTTTGCCATATACGCGACGACGCTGATCGCGATGGCGGTGATCGTCACGCCCTTCACCACCGCCAACATCGCGTGGTTGCCCATGTAGCGGACGACTTGGCGGTACAGCCCGAGCTGCACGAACACCGGCACGCCGACCAGCGAACTGGCGACGAACGCCGGCCAGAATTGATCGACGGCCGGTGCGATCTCGCCGAGCCGCAGCGCCAACGCCGACCACAACGCGATCGGCAACATCACCGCGTCCGTGACGAGCGCGATCAGTTGCTTCTTACGCCGGGAGAGCTGCTCGACGAGCCGGATCGCCTGTTCGGAGAATGTCGCGTTCATGGCGCCTCGACTGCCTCGTCAGGTAGGCCGGCCCGCATCGCGACCGCGGCTGCCGCGAGAGGAAGCACCGCCAGCACGAGCCATGCGAGCCCCCATCGCGGCATGTTCACGCACAGCCACGAAAGCGGCATCAACCATACCACTGCGAATCCGACGAACATCGACGTGGTCCGACCGTGACCGAACCGGCGCGCCGCGCGTTGATACAAGTGACTGCGATGCCCGGACGCGAATTTCTGACCGGTCGCGATTCTGACACACAGCGTATAAGTAGCGTCAAACCAGAATCCGGCGAGCAGTATCAACGATGCGATCAACGGCATCTGGCGGCGCGCATCGAGCGTCAATGCGATGACGCCGACCAACAAGCCGAGCAAGCCGCTGCCGACGTCGCCCATGAAGATGCGCGCCGGCGCTCTGTTGAACCAGAGAAACCCCGCGTTGGCGCCGAGCAGAACCCACAGGAATTCGTGCATGAACGCGGCCGGATGGCCGAGCAGCAACACGCCGGCACAGAACAGGACGCACTGACTCGCCGCGATGCCGTCGATTCCGTCCATGAAGTTGTAGAGGTTCACCATCCATAGCGCGATCAGGAAATCGAGCGCCGCCACCAACCATTTCGGTTCGATCGCGATCGGTCCGAGCGCCAGCGGGATTGCGAGCGGGACCGTCGCGAGCGCGATCGCGACGGCAATGCACTGAATCGGCAAACGGCTGCGCACCGACAAGTCGCGCAGATCGTCGACGCAGCCGAGCGTCGCGAGGATGCCGCCGCCGAACACGACCGACCAACACAGCGGATCCTGTCCGAAGCGATAGGCGGACCACGCGAGCACCGTCAGCGCGATTGCCACGCCCCCCAGCGTCGGCGTTGGTACGGTGTGCGAGCTGCGGTCGTTCGGTACTGCCAAGATCGACCGACGCAATGCGATCGCGATCAGACCCCGCGTGAGCAACGCTGCGACCAGCGCTGCACCGAGCGCGGTCAGCGTTGCGTGCGCCACCATCGAATCACTTCGTCGATCGCGTTGGCTTGCTGCAACGGCGGTACCCAACCGAGCACTTGCCGCGTTTCCTCGTCCTCGATCACGAGCGGCTCGAACAAACGCTGAAACGACGCTTTGCGACCGGTCAGCGCCGACGCGAACCGCACGATACCGCGCGGCACCGGGACGAGCCGCGGCGCGCGGCCGAGCGAGCGCGCCATCTGCGTCACGAGATCGCGCACCGTCGAATCGCCGTCGTCGCGCGCATGCAGGATTCGCCAGTTCGCGGTATCTCGGGTGGCCGTCACCAAGAGATCCACCAGATTGGAGCGCGCGATCAAACTGCGTGGCGCATCGGCCTTTCCCAACGGCAGCGGCCAGCCGCGGGCAACCGCGGTGAGCAGTGCCGCGAAGTTGCCTTTGACGCCGGGGCCGTACACCAGCGGCGGACGCACGACCGTGACCTGAGTTGCCGCCTGCCACCGCGCCCCTTCCAGATAGCGTTCGGCTTCGAGTTTCGTCTGCGCGTACACGTCCTGCGGATCCGGATCGTCGGACGGCGTCAGCGGCACGTCGCTGGTGTCCCCGAGCACCTTGATGCTGCTCAGATAAACGAAGCGCTGCACGCAGTTGCGCTGCGCCGCTGGAAACAGCAACCGCGTCGTCGCGACGTTGTCGCGGCGATAGAGTTCGTAGCGTTCGAGCTCGGAGCCGCGGTCGTCGCGATGGGCGCGCCCGGCGATGTGATAGACGACGTCGACCCGATCCATCCAATCGTCCAGACGCGCCGGGCTTACCGCCGCGAGATCGTCGCATTGGATCGCGCCGCGATCGTGGTCGACGTTCGCCCAACGCCCCACGGCGCGGACGTCCCAACCGGACTCCCGCAAACGTTCGCACAACGCACTGCCGATGAAGCCGGCCGCCCCGGTGACTAACGCTCTTTTCATGCGCGCTTCAGTTCGTCGTAGATGAGGAAGGTGTCGCGCACGACGTCGTCGATCGAATACAACGCCTCGGCGCGCTCGCGTGCGGCGCGCCCGAGTCTCATGCGCAAATTCCGATCGCGGCCGAGCCGCAGCATGGCGTCGGCCAGTGCGCGGCTGTCGCGCGGTTCGACCAGGAGTCCCGTAATGCCGTCGCGAACGACCTCGCGGCAACCCGGCACGTTCGACGCGATCATCGGCCGGCCGACGCCGGACGCTTCGATCAACGATTTCGGCAAGCCTTCGCGGTATGACGGTAGGCAGACGACGTGCGAAGCCGCGAGCAAATCGCGCACGTCGCTGCGATGCCCGAGCCATTCGACGCAACCCTCGGCGTTCATCGACGTCAGTTCGTCTTCGGTCAGCGACGACGGGTTGCCCGGATCGGCGCCGCCCACCAGCCGGAAGCGCCACGTCGGCTCG